>NZ_CAWQNB010000004.1:0-157531 GCF_963896135.1 Proteus sp. G2609
CGGCGCATTTCATACCAGCCCTGCTCCAGTATTGAGCGGTTTAAACCAGATTTAGCTTTTACGTTCCGTCCATGCCGTTCTGTCGTACCTTTTGCCGATTTAGACATGTTACTGACCTTTAAGTCCTCAATGACAATCATTGCGTGGTTTTTGCTGATTTCGCTGGTGACTTTATGAAGGTAGTCTTTCCTGATATTGCCCAACGTTATTACTACAAGGGGGTTCTTTGGTCGCCGAGTTATTTCGCGGGGAGTTGTGGTGGCGCACCAATATCCATTATCCGCCAGTACATTGAGCAATAGGAAACACCTAGTTAGTTAAAAAACCGCGCCTTATATCCCCGACCTGAAGGACGGGGTTTTACGGTGCTTTGGATAAATCCACTACCAAATTCTGGTTTACTTCAACTCGAGGCGTTAAATTAACGCGTATATTAGCAGCACCATCACCGACAATTTGTCCCGTTGAAGCGACTTTACAAGTAAATGATAGTACTGGGTTTGAAAATAAACCGAAGCTTAAATACAATAAAAAACGCATTGTTTTTTTATAGCTTATCATAATGTTTTTTCTATAATTTAATTAAATAACAATTACATAAATACATAGGTAACATTAATTATTGCCTGTACTGATCCCTGTGTAGGTCTACCATTCACAGAGATGGCTCTTACTCGTAAAGGAAAAATTGCAGCAAACGAATACTCACCAACTTCAACCACTTTTTTCGAACCGTTTCTTAATTTATTACCTGCAGTATCTTGTAATTCTAAATGAAGATTTTTAGCTGAGCCCTGATTTCTATAGTATCCAGTACTATCATCAAGACCGGTGAATGTCGCTTCAATAGAAGTTGTACCAATAGGACAATTTCTTAACTCCAAATCAACGGGATACCATTTAGAGGTAGATCCAGGGATCATAAAATCGAATGTATATAGGTCGCCCATGTCCACATTGGCTGTTTTTGTGATTGTTTCACAAGGCCTTGCTATTACACTTCCATTAACAGTAATTGTTGCATCTGCAGCCATAGCGAATGAAGTATTGCAGCATAAAATAGCAAATATTACGTTTTTTACTCCTCGCCATTTATATTTCATCATTGATTCTCTTTATCTCTATTGGTACTCGAGTGTAAAAGTGGCACTGGCTTTAATTTTTCCAGCTAAGACAGGCATATCAGATGCCATTAATCGACTATAGAAAAAAACGGTGTTACTTTTTCCTGCAACTAAGGGGATCCATTTAAGTTGGTCACTACTTGGATTAATAGGAATGGGTGACCTTTCACTATCTAATATTTGTATTCCAACACCAGAAGCAGATGTTGCTATCGGATCTAACGCTAATAATGAAGGATTATTTCTATCTGAAATACCATTAAAATAGAATTTCACAGCAATCACTGATTCTCCACAAGGCTCCAGTATTATATGAAAAGGAATAAAGGGTGTTGTTTCTCCCACTTTATATAACCGCTTAACTTCATTATTTAATAAATCAATAGTTTGGTATTGTGATTCTGGTGCAACTGCACAGGTGTTATCTCTCATATAACCTGTTATTTGAATAATGCTATCGGCAGAATATGCAACATTAGGTGATAATGATAAGAAAAATAACCATAGTGTTGTCAAAATACCCTTAATATTATTAGTCATTATTTATTCCTTAATAGGATGGCACTCTGCACTATATTCAACATAAAGTTTATCTGGATCTTGTGGTGGTAATGTGTAATTTACTAAGCATTGTTGCTCTTTCTTACTACCCCAATTCACTTTTAATTGCCCTGAAGGTGATAACCCTGTTAAATAAACTTTTCCTTCATCTGCCACAATCCCAGTATTATTACCTGAATCAACGATAGCCCCGAAAGGTACTGGCTTCCCTTTATGGGTTAATGTCGTAATTGCTTTTATCCCAACATTAGGCTCAAATGTGATCGCACTAATGGCCCCACGAGTAGGAACTACGCTTTTCACCGCATTATCTATTTCAATATTGTTAGAGAATGAATTGGTATCCAATGCAATACGGTTTTCTTTATATTCAGAAACATAAGGTAAAACCGCATAACCATTACTGTCTGTCGTGATGCCACTATTGTTTTCTAATTTTATATTTTTAACTTCAGGTACTTTAACTAACACCGCTGTTTGATATATAGGCTGACTAAGTGTTATACCACCTGAGTGAGCTAAAATACTGCCACTCATACCATAATTTATTTGATGTGATGTATCGGTATAGTTATAACCTATATTGCTATTCATATAAGAACCGTTATAACTTAATGAGGCATATCCTGTTGAGTCCGATTCTTCTTCATGAGAATAACCTGTTTGAATATTGTAACTTAAGTTTTTATCTTCCAATAATGTACCGTTTAATCCGATAGTATTGTTAAAACGTTTCTTCATGTTATGCGAGGAGTTAGTACTTAAACTCGCATTTTGCCATATAGAATCATTATCAGAACGCATAAAGTTACTAAAAGGAATACTAGTATTAAATGCTAACATCTGATCTTTACTATCATTCCATGATGTTTTAGATAAGCTATAATTTAGACCTAAATTAATACCTTTAATAATAGTATTAAGGCCTATCTGTAATTGATTATCTTGTTTTTTAGAATTCCAATAACGCTGATTAGTACCAATAATATATAACGTAGATTGATCACCTATTTTTTGAGTAATATTGAGTTGTATCCTTTGCCTTTTATTATAAATAAGATCGTAGTAACTTTGTGGCAATCCACTAACTTCAACAACACCATCCTCCGTTTGTATATAATTCCCTCTCATTTTTTTATAAGTAGTCTCTGCTAAAGTATAAAAACCACTCGTCGCATATTTATAACCGGCAAGTTGCACCCTTGTGCCTAATTCATTGATAGATTTATTATAAAGAATACGTATCGATTGCCCACGGTGTGTAGAATCATCGGGTAGTATTGATCTCGCTTCGGTAATATCAAATGATAAAGCCCCAAAACGTCCAATATTTTTACCTACCCCAATACTTGCCGCTTGGTAATTTTTGGATAACTGGGTTCCTCCATAAATGGTCCAACCCGCAGGTAAGCCGTGGATCACTGATCCTTGTAAAAAATAAGGTCGCTCCTGCTCATCATTACCCGAACGGTAACTACCTACAGTCACTGAATATTTGGTATGTCCTTCCCTTTGTAATAAAGGGACTGATGAATATGGCACAGTAAAGGTTTGTGTTGAACCATCAGACTCAGTAATGGTTACCTCTAAATCGCCACTGTTACTTGTTGAATAGAGATCATCAATAACAAAAGGACCCGGTGGAAAAGAGTTACGGTAAATCACATAACCATTTTGCTGTATAGTAACCTCGGCATTAGTCCGGGCAACACCTCGAATAATCGGAGCAAAACCTCTTTGGCTATCCGGTAACATAACTTCATCAGATGACAGCTGAAAGCCTCTAAAGTTGATACTGTCGAAAACTTCACTTTGTGTGTAGCTATCACCAATAATAAGACGAGAATATAATTTATTAATACCACGTTCTATATAAGTATTCAGATGTTTCCAACTTGATTTATTAATAGAATCATAAGAATAAATAGAGTTATCGCGAAGACGCCATGGCCCAAGATTGATCCCACTTTGTAAATTGAGATGAGTAAAATGAGTATCTGGACTACCATCATTGCGAGTTTTACTACCATTTAAAATATAGGTAATAAATCCAGCCACAATACCATCATCCCATAACTCTGGTGGAATAAAGCCTCGAGACTGATTGACTAAATATACTTGAGGTATAGTGAGATTGAGCTTTTGTGAACCAACATCAAAATTTGCTGTGGCTTGATCAATTAATGAAGTAAGTGACTGACAATGTTCATCGAGCCCATTTTTCTGTTCAACATTATTTTTATCTTTATTTTGTTCATCCGTTATGAGATTTAAATTAACATTCCAACTTTTTAGCTCTGCTTTTGTGATACATGGTGATAGCTGCCCTTTATTCTCAATAAAATTGATATATTGGGTTTTTAAGAATATGTCATTTAAGTAAATATCAACCAGATAATTACCTTCAGGTACTTCTAATCCTTTCTCAAAAGAAGATAGATCAGCGACAGACTCCGGGTTATCTGATAAGAAATAGGGGTTATAATAAAACTCCTCCTCAGACTTTGAGTCAACTGAAAATAGTAGCGCAAGCATAAAAATAAATAATTTTACGTTATTTATTTTTATGCCGCTTAAGCTATTTATACCTGTTGAAAATGACATAATATCACTCTTTCAATTCTACAATATCAAATAATGATTATCTAACGTCGACGATTGTTTTTGGTGTGATGGCCCCATAATCATTAATAGTTTGAAACGAGAGTTTCCCATAAGCTGATGTTGGAATAGAGATAGACTTATCTTCAAAAGGTGGAACCATAGTGTTCTCTAATTTTTTACCACCAAGTTCTAATTCAGTCATCGTAATAAAATAAGGTGTCGGATTTTTTATAATAAGAGTGCCATTATTACGTTTAAATTGTAGTTTTTTATAATTTTCATCTGGAGATATGGTGAGATCTTTTGGTCTATAAAAGAATTTTATTTTACTAATAATCGCAAGTTGTAACATATTCTCATTAGCAAGTGATTTTTCTACAGCGGGGATAGATTTTACACTCAACCAAAATAAAGTTTCTCTATCTTTCGGTAATTTATTGTTAGTTGCATCTATAATTCTTAACGTATTCTCTTTTTTACCCTGCATAGAAAATAGAGGAGGCGTAATAACAAAAGAGTTATCTTTCTTTCCTTCGCTATTTTCTATCCAAGACTGTATTAAATAACGTTTTTCATCATTATTAATTACTGGTAATTTTGCTTGCTTTTCACCTGCAAAATAAATGACTCTAGTTGCCCCTAATGATACAGCAGCATATGCTTGGTTAATGACACATAGAGTTAAGAGCATTAAAAAAAGAAGCTTTATTTTAGAAAAAGTTAGAATACTATTCATTTTTATAATCCACTATAGCTAATCTTGGTGTATGTCTTATTAAAATAACCCACAAAAAAGTAAAAAAGCCTTATACTAAAAAATAGTATAAGGCTATATCTTATTCGTATTGGACAGCAAAGGTTGCGTTAGCGTTTGCGATACCAGGTTCAGTTGCACCTAAAGCATAATATCTTGCTTGGAATGGAATAATATTTTTTCCATCATGTAATTTAGTTGCATTACCGAATCCAGCGCCGTCAAAAGACATTGGTGCACTCTTACTATCTAAAATTTGAATACCGACATTTTTAGCACCACCAGCAGAAGAAGAAGATACTGCTAATACGTCATCTTGTCCTTCAGCAGAAACCCCTGTAAAAGCAACTTTTGCAGTACTAGCTACTTTAGAGTCACAATCATTTAATTGGATAGTAAAATTAGTATTTTCGCTAAAATCACCAGCTTTCGCTAATCTTGCAGTTCTCACTTGACCTAATTTAACTATTTGGCCATCAGATGAAGAGTCAACAGCACATGCTGCATTTACTAATTCACCTTTAAAAAATATTTCGCCACCATTTACGGTTACAGGTCCATTTCCTACAGGATCTTCAGCTGAAACAGCAAAAACAGAACCTACAGATAATGCAGAGATCACAAAAAGTTTCAAATAATTAAGTTTCATATAAATTACCTTAATTCCTAGAAAATAATAAACACATTTAATTACGATTTTTCATAGAATTTTATCTTATTTAGATAATAAGATAAAAGTTACTAAGAAATTAAATTGACATCGATATAATAATACTTAATTAAAATTTAACAATTAATTTTTTAAAATTTTTATTCTTACTTTAATTGAATGTTTTATTTTGATTATTTAATTTAGCCCTTCTAAATTAAATTTATTATAATAAGATTGGTTTATTTTAATTAAGTGTCATTACTAGTTTTTATATAATTGTTTGTTTTTTATGTTTATATAAAAAGAAATTAATTTATTTTTTATATATTAAGATAAGGAAAAGCACTTAAAATAGTTCAAATTAATTATTATAACAATAACATTAATTATTTAAGATTATTAAAAACATTATTATTAAGATAATATTTTTAGATATAGATTGCATAAAAGTAAAATAATTTAAACAAATTTTTGTTATTAATAGACTATTATAGAAAATTTACACTGAAATAAAAAAGACGGGATAACTTTTCAGTAATCCCGTCCTATTTACCTAGCATATTACAGATATTATTTACTTTGAACGGTGGTAATGTCTCGCCCAATGCTTAAATTGATGAGTAATTTCCCTTAACTCACCATTGCGCAACATACCCACTAACACCCCCAAAATGGTATATATCACGCCTAAAACCAGCATCATCACGATATCCCCTAGGATGCTTTGGAATGATAATCCCATCTGGTTAATTCCGGCCATAGCATTTACAGCCCATGTAGAAGGTAATGCAGAGGATATTGCCAATACCCAATCCGGCATAGCTTGTAATGGCCAAATAGTTCCCGAAATATAGAATACTGGTGTCGTCACAAATGCCAATGTTAAGTAAATCATCTCAACACTACGCAAGCATTCAGTGATCAACTTACCTAATCCTAATACCGCTAATAAGAATGGGAAGGTCAACATCCAAATTTGATAAAGTGGTGCTTCTTGACGATAGCCTAATACCCACGGCCATAGAGCAAAGAACACCGAAGATAAAAAGAGCCAAATCGGTATAAGTGCAGATAGCGCGCCTAAATATACCGCTAACGGAGGCTTCCCTTTTGGCGTTCCTCTGACGGCGATACTCACTCGTACACAAGCAATTAATAATGAGTGTTGCAATAACATCACTAACAAGCCTGGGAAAATAATGGCGGCAAAACTGACCCCAGGGTTATACATGGCGATAGTTTCACTTTGGATCGGTTTTAATAATATTTTTGACTGTGTCGCACTAAAACCCGCATTTTGTAAGATACGGCCGTTATAGTTATCTAATAATTGCTGATACGCCTGCATTAATTCTTGCTGAATTTGTCCACTAGCAAGGCGGTTGGTCGCATCCCCATACACAGGAACGGTAACATTTTTGCCATTAAGCAGTTTTTTTTCAAAATCTGTTGGAATGATAATAATGGCAAACAGTTCACGCATGATCATGTCATGACGAGCTTCATCTAAATTATCATATCCCTTTAAGCTTAATTTAGGTGTGGCATCTAATGAGCGGATAAGGGCATAACTGGCGGGACTATGATCTTGATTGATCACCGCCACAGGCAGATCCCACAATACAGGTTTAGCGTAGACTAAACTCATAATGCAAAGAGAAACCAATAATAACATCCACATCGGTTTTTCTAACATGCCTAATAAAACACGCTTAAATGTTTGGAAATACATCTGCATCATACGACACCTACCTGTAATTCCAATCTTTTAAAGATGCGTTTGCGAACTAAAAGCGCAATCGCAAAAGGATAAATCAACAAAAGCGTGCACACATAAAGAATACCTTGTAACGAAACTTCTCTTAAGAAGATATCAAACATAGCATTTAAGGCGTGCGTTAATGGCTCTAGATTAGAAATGATTCGAGCAGGTAATATCATCGACAGTTCAGGCACCGCCATCCCTGAAAAAGCTAAAGCGATACTCACTAGCATACCTATCATACTGTATGCGGTTATCGCACTATTGGTAAATGTAAACAACAGCAACCCAATACTTTGTGCCGCGATGATATAAAAGAACCCCACCAATATCATATAAAGCGGATTACCATTGACTTTTGCCCCTGAAAAATGCACTAACGCCGCTAACTCAATCATTAATAATGTTAAGAAAAACAGCGTATAAGGTGCCAATTTACCTATTAGGGCAAAAGTGAAAGGTTTTAGGTTTAATAGCATATTACCCCGTGATAAGGAGTAAATCGTGCAGGTGACAACAAAGAGTTGCAACATATGAATGGTTGCAGCAAATTGTTGATAGTAGATATAACTACCACTGGCATTAAACAGGCTGTCATAAGAGAGTGTTACTTTGGCTAAAGGCGGCACTGGCTTATTCATCTCTTGCGCTAAAACAGTGCGATATTGTGCATTAAGCTCGGCAATTAACCCGCTAAAATCCTGTATAGCATAGCTACCCGCAGCATAATACAACCCATTGTAATACATTCGGGTTGTCGGCTGTTTGCCTGCTAATACATCTTTTTCAAAATGGCGGGGGATCATTAAAATAGCGTAATCTTTTGCACTTCCTAGCTGCTCTAAGGCGGTTCGCGGATTTGTATCTAATGCACTTAATTTGGCATGAGAGCCTGCATTTAAATCTCGGATCAACGTTTTTGATAGTGGACTATTATCATTATTGATAACGGAAACTGGCAAGTTCAGCAAAGTACCTTCTGAAAAGTTAGCACTAATTAATGTGAATAACATTAATGGAAACAGCCAGCTTAGCCAGTGGAACACTGGGCTTCGCACTGCCATATGGGTTTCTCGTGAGAATGCGCTATTAAAACCACGCCAAGCTGCCTTTACTCTCATTATTCGCCCTTACTTATCCCAACGCCATAATGCGCTCATACCAGGACGTAGTCCTTCAATTTGTGCCGTTGGATACAGTCGAACTTCAAAGGTTTTTAAGTCGAAATCTCCTGTTGCACGCGTCGCTCTTTTCGTTGCGTAATCTCCCATAGGAGCAATATAGCGAACTTCTGCTTCCACTTCTTTATTGCCTAACGCAGGAACAGTGATGGTGATGCGATCGCCTTTGCGGATATCGGCTAAAATATCTTCACGCAAGTTATATACAAAATAGGCTTCAGGGAGACGAATTAACGTAGCTAATGGGCTATTGGCATTAAAAAGCTCACCCACTTCCGCAGGAATAGGCCCCACTTCGCCGTCAACCGGAGCTTTTACCTGTAAATCTTGCTGCTGAACTTTCAGCTCAATTAATTGCTGCTCTGCTTGTTGTAGTGCGGCTCGGTATTTCTCACGTAATTCAATACGATCACCGTTTTTCGCTTCATCTAACTCAGCTTGTGCTGCTTTGGCTTGCTGCACGGCAACATCTCGACGACTACGAGCACTATCAAGCTCATTGGCAGAGACATAACCTTTATTGGCGACCGCACTAAGACGTTGGTAATCTTTCGTTGCATTGGTGGCTTGTGCTTGCGCCTGAGATAAGATCGCTTGTAAATTACGAATGCTTTCTTCTCTTGTACCGTGAATAGAGAGATCTAATTGCGCTTGAGCTTGGGCTTTTGCCGCTTCCAGTGCAGCCACTTGAGCATTGAGTTCCGGGCTATCTAAGGTGATCATCAATTGCCCCGCTTTAACATCATCACCCCGCTCAATATGACGCTCTATAACACGTCCTTTGGCTTTAGAGGCCACAATAACTTCAGGTGCATCCACTTCACCTTGCAGTAATAAATATTGATTATGCGCGCGGAAAAGAACGGCTAATGCAATAAGTATTAGCATTAATAAAATAAGATAGATGGCTCTTTTTTTCATATAACGATTAGACCTTAATAGTGAAGTAGAACACTCACTGATAGCGTTATCTTACACAATAACTGGCTATTTCTTTAAGAATTTTGTGCGCTAGATCACTGACTCAGAGGAAGATTTTCTTTGATAGTGCGATTAAGTTATTCTTATACCAAATTTTATTACTCCATGAATAGCCTCATTTTATCTACGTTTTTTTAATTTATTAAATAAACACAGAAAGTGGTACACACAACTTATGTACGAATTTGATTTAATTTTGCTGTTATTACAGCAAATGTGCGTTTATCTCATTATTGCGTGGTTTCTCAGCAAAACGCCGCTATTTACGCCTCTTTTACAAGTGACTATCAAACTTCCACATAAATTAATGTGCTATGTGATTTTCTCCATTTTCTGCATTATGGGCACCTATTTTGGATTGCATATTAATGACTCTATTGCTAATACCCGTGCTATTGGCTCCGTATTAGGTGGATTATTAGGTGGCCCATATGTAGGCTTTCTCGTTGGCTTCACGGGTGGCTTACACCGCTATTCCCTCGGCGGAATGACAGCGTTAAGTTGTATGGTATCCACTATCGCAGAAGGATTAATTGGTGGATTAGTTCATCGTTATTATGTAAAACATGGACAAATGCACCGCATATTTAATCCTTGGACAGCGGCTACCGTCACCTTTTTTGCCGAAATAATACAGATGAGTATTATTTTATTACTCGCTCGTCCTTTTGATGAAGCACTTTCTTTAGTAAAAAATATTGCCGCTCCTATGATTGTAGCAAATACAATAGGTGCTGCGATGTTTATTAGGATATTACAAGATAGACGTGCCATTTTTGAAAAATATACCAGTGCCTTCTCCGCTCAAGCATTAAAAATTGCGGTTTGCACTGAAGGTATTTTACGTAAAGGCTTTAACCAAGATAATAGTACTCGTGTTGCAAAAGTTATCTACCAAGAATTAAAAGTCAGTGCTGTCGCCATTACGGATAGAGATAAACTACTCGCTTTTATTGGTATTGGCGCTGATCATCATTTGCCGGGTACACCGATTTCCTCAGAACAATCTAAACAAGCCATTAATAATAACGAAGTCGTGTATGCGGACGGCAATGAGACACCTTATCGATGTACCCTTTCTCCACATTGTAAATTAGGGTCGACACTGGTTATTCCTTTACGAGGAGAAAATAATCGCGTTATTGGCACCATAAAGCTCTATGAAGCAAAGAATCGCTTATTTAGCTCCATTAATAGAACCTTAGGAGAAGGGATCGCCAGTCTATTATCAGCACAAATTCTTGCCGGACAATACGAAAGAAATAAACAATCACTATTAGAATCAGAAATTAAATTACTACACGCACAAGTCAATCCCCACTTTTTATTTAATGCATTAAATACATTACAAGCCGTTATTCGTCGTGATAGTGATCAAGCAAAACAGTTAGTGCAATTTCTGTCAGCTTTTTTTCGTAAGAATTTAAAAAGACCCGAAGCGATAGTGACACTCAGTGATGAAATTGAACACGTCACGGCTTATTTACAAATTGAAAAAGCGCGCTTTCAAGAAAGTTTACAGATAGATATTCAGATACCTGAACATTTAGCCACTGCGCGCCTTCCTGCATTTTCGCTTCAGCCTATGGTTGAGAATGCAATTAAACATGGAACATCACAGTTATTAGGTATCGGAAAGATTACAATTAGAGCGCATCAAGAAGACCACTTAATAGTGATCGAAATTAGTGATAATGCAGGGCTTTATCATTCGCAAGGCGCATCACATCAGCTCGGTTTAGGAATGAGACTTGTCGATAAGCGGATTAAATTACGCTATGGTGATCTATATGGTGTACTTGTGGAGTGTCAGCCTGATAACTATACCAAAATAAAAATCTGTTTACCCTTAGAAAAAAATATGGATAACGCAGCATAACAATGAATATATTAATCGTTGATGATGAGCCGCTTGCTCGTGAAAATTTACGTTGTTTACTCGAAGAAGAAAAAGATATTCATATTATTGGTGAATGCAGTAATGCTATTGAGGCGATAGGAGAAATACATCGTAAAAAACCTGATGTGGTTTTTCTTGATATTCAAATGCCACGTATTACTGGCTTAGAAATGGTCTCAATGCTTGATCCTGAACATCGCCCTTATATTGTCTTTTTAACCGCATTTGAAGAATATGCTATTCAAGCATTCGAAGAGCACGCTTTTGATTATTTGCTCAAACCATTAGAGCAAGAGCGTTTAGCCAAAACATTAAGTCGTTTACGCCAAGGCAATAAACAAAATATTGATTTATTATCACCACCAGAAGAACGCTTAAAGTGCATTCCTTGTACTGGGCATAGCCGTATTTGGCTAATGCCAATCGATGAAGCCGTGTTTGCTACATCACGATTAAGCGGTGTCTATGTCACCAATAATCAAGGGCAAGAAGGTTTTACTGAGCTTACATTACGTACTTTAGAAACACGCACTCCGCTGGTACGTTGCCATCGTCAATATTTAGTGAATATGGATTATGTCAATGAAATTGTTTTTGGTGATAATGGACAAGCAGAACTTATTTTACATAATAATAAACAAATTCCGGTCAGTCGACGTTACCTTAAACCCTTAAAAGAAGCGATTGGCTTAATTTAATCAGTAAAAAGGAATAAGCTTGATGGAACCCATTTATATTAAAGTTTATATTAATCGCATCGAAGTTCGTGATCTTCACACCAAAAAAGAATTTTCTGTAGAACGTCATTTTACTCATAGTCGAATGTTAATTGGCGATTTTTACCCTGCTATTGAAGCGATACGAACAGCACTTACTCAAATAGGTATTAACCCATTATCCTTTTTTTGTCGAAAAAGAAATGTGGTAATTCATCCTTTAGAACGTACCGAAGATGGATTATCCCAAGTAGAAATTCGATTATTCAATGAAGTCATTGCCGGTGGGTTGAATAACAAATACAAAAAAATCGTTATTAGTGCAAAACTCACACCACTTATGGATGCAGAGGTGATTGAATTAATCAATAAATCATAACCCTACATAAAATCAGTATTTAACCATTTACAAATAAGTGTCTAAATACTTATTAAAAACCTGCTGATATTGTTTTCTAGAAAATATAATGAGTATAAACAGGTTTAATACCTAAACATTGTTCGGCTTTACTGTAAATTATTTTATTATGACTTCATTTTTAGCCATTACCAACTTATTTATATAATACTTTTTATTTAGTACTATCAAATTTAAAAACTTCACATATTATTTTTAATAATTAATTATAATCACTAAATTAACCATTAAATAAAAAGTTAATTATGGTAATTAAAATTATAAGTAGACAAATTAAAAGTTTAATTTTAGCCTAATGTAAAATTAATTTTTAAATATTATATATAGGAGATCATTATGAAAGAGAAAAATTCAGATGGAATAACACAAAAAGATGAACTCTATTCGCTAGATAAAGCTGGTATTAATTATATAGGACTTAATATAACTAAAAGCCATTTCTATGATTTAAATAATAATTTTCATCAATTAGAATCCTTTGTAAACTGGGATAATGGAAATAGCACATTGATTACTGATATTTTATTGCATCAAAAACCTAATACTGATAATAATAAAATTCCTCAACAATTAATGAACCATATTATCAATGAAAATATTTAATATATTATTTTTTGGTTTATTAATTATTAGTAATTCCTCAATAGGTGATGAATACCCTATTATCACCGATAAAATGTTAAGCTCAGGATATAACAAATTAGAGTTACAGTATGATCCTCAATTACCTTTGATTACACCTTACCCTGAAAATAAAGAGCTTGTTTATCCTCTTATTGAAAAGGCTAAAAAAAATAACAATTCTAATGATAGCTATCTTATTGCTTCCATTTTCTTTGTTGGTTGTACTAATTTAAAATATAAAATTACTCATGAAAGTGATAAAAACCAGTGCGAATTATCACGTAATTTCTTAAAAAAAACATTAGCATTGAACCCTAAACATGGAGCAGCTCTATTCTATCAAGCCGTTATTTTTGAAAATGGTTATGGTGTTGAAAAAGATATAAGCAAAGCAATTAAATACTATGACAAAGCATGTCGAATAAAAGGAAACAAAGTGATTATTGCTTGTGAAAATCTTTTTTCTATCTATTTGCATGGTAACAAAGGTGTTCCTCAAGATTTAAACAAGGCCAAAGAATATGCAAAATGGATTGCTGAAAATGGGAGCCAAAAATATCAAGAATATATAAAACGTTGGGATTACATTTTATTTTCTCTTGAATTAAGTTTAAAACTAAAAGAATGTAAAAAAAGTGGGATAAATGCATCTATATGTATCCGCAAAAGCAATAATGCACTCTTGGAATATGCCAATAAAATGTACCCAATTGAGTAATTATTTATTTCTACTTTATATAGAAAAAACCAGCCAATTTTCGTTGACTGGTTTTTCAATTTATATCATCAACTCAATTGAATACTGAGTGAATTATATTCTTATTGATTATGAGTACTACTACGGCGACGTGGTGCGTTTTCGTTATTACCGCCCTCGCTCACCATTTACCTGAACAATTTGCTTAATCCATTAGAGCAAGAGCGTTTAGCCAAAACATTAAGTCGTTTACGCCAAGGCAATAAACAAAATATTGATTTATTATCGCCACCAGAAGAACGCTTAAAGTGCATTCCTTGTACTAGGTATAGCCGTATTTAGCTAATGCCAATCGATGAAGCAGTGTTTGCTAGATCACAATTAAGCGGTGTCTATTTTTAAGCTATATTTAAAGTGTTATTTATCATTTTAATACGCTTAGCTAATATGGTTGCACAAATAAAACCAAGCAAACTAAAAGTGACCATAATACTAAATACATAGTTATATCCTTGAATGCCCTCAAAATTATCTAATAATGACCCATAGAGAGCATAAGCAAACATGGAAGGCATATAACCAATAATACATCCAAACGCCATCGCTGAACCTGCATATTGTCTTGGTGTTCCAATTTCATCCATTGGTGCAAAGAAAATAGCTCTTTGCGAGAAAATGATTGCACCGAAACCTAATGTTGCAGTCATACCTAAATAGACATTCATTGAGTCATGAGGCAACATAATGAAAATAGCCATTGCAATCGCAGATAATAAAAATGTCCATTTCAGATATATTGTTGGCGATTTTGCAACTTTGTCAGCTAAAAATCCGCCTAATGGACCACCTATCATTTTTAGTGCATATTGATTAATAATGCCATAGGCACCGATAAGGGCTATTGGTAGTGCGTAAATATCTTTTAAAAAAGGAATAAAATAAGTTAACCCACAGTAAGCAGAATAAACAAAGAAGATACTCATTGATGCTAACCATAAGTTAGGACATTTTACGACATTTTTAATCCCTTCCAAAACTTGGCGATTAGCTTCACTTGCTGAGGAGGTTTCCTTCTTATCGTCATTATCCACAATAAAATATGTAATTATACCTACTATTATTGTAGCAAGCGTATAATAAATTAATCCTGCTTGCATACCTGTTTTACCTTCACCAAATAAAACAAATATATAAAGAGCTCCCGAAGCTACTAGAACATCAACAACCCCTCGCCCAGCTTCTAGAAAAC
Source organism: Proteus sp. G2609 (assembly GCF_963896135.1). Taxonomy (NCBI): domain Bacteria; kingdom Pseudomonadati; phylum Pseudomonadota; class Gammaproteobacteria; order Enterobacterales; family Morganellaceae; genus Proteus; species Proteus sp. G2609. Next base: position 15,224 of record NZ_CAWQNB010000004.1, read on the forward strand.
CAAACATACGTCCTTGTTCTTCTTTATTTCCTAATAAACGTACCGATTTTAGTAAAACAGGCCAATAAACAACCTCGCCGAAAAATGCCATTGCACCAAATGCAATTAAATAACCCGTAAAAGGAGGCAATGTGCTTAAATAAGCACCACATAAACCTACCCCAATTAAGCCCGCTGGTAATAAAATTTTCTTAGAGAAGCGATCGGCAATATACAATGATGAAAATAATCCGATTGTTTGAATAATGGCATAAATAGTAAAGCCAAAACCAATTTGGGTGTTAGATAATCCCCAATCTTGTTGCATTGGCACATAAAATACATCTTTCATGCTGGATAGTTTGAATATAGTCCCACCACCCAAAATAAGAAAACATAATTTTCCCCATTTATTCATGATCATATTTCCTATTTTTTATAAGCGATAGCTTCTATTTCAATTAAAACATCTTTAGGTAGACGTGAAACTTCCACACATGAACGAGCTGGGTATTTTCCTGATGTAAAAAAAGAAGAATAAATATTATTAAAAATAGGAAAATCTTTTATATCTTTAATAAAACAAGTCGTTTTAACAATATCATCCATTGATGCACCGGCAGCTTCTATAATAGCTTTTAAATTATTCATAGCTTTTAATGTTTGTATTTCAATATCATTTCCCATAACAGAACCATCATGAGTATTGAATGGGCAACAACCTGAAATATAAATATGATTTTCAACTTTAATTGCTTGTGAATAAGGACCAATAGCTTCTGGTGCTGATGTAGTATTAATAATCATGAGATCACTCCAATATTTGATAACTATTTTTATATATTAATAACAATATTTTTTTCTTAGTTCTTTTAATTTATTAACAGAAACTTGTACACAACGCTCTTGTGCGTCCATTAATGTTTTTAATGCAACAGGAGAAATTTTAGCTGGATAATAATATTCCAAGGGGTTAATTAATTGCGTATCAAAAGGTGGTGATTTAACTTCAAAGCTTCCACTTAATTCAAATACTCCCCCCGTTCCTTTATCTCTAGCAAAATGAGATGTATAGGGAAAACAGTTTTCTAAGTTAATACGTGTTACAGGCGAATGTTCAACTAATAAACGAAAACATTCATCGATATCAATACTCCCTTCACCAAGAGGCATTCCTGTAATTACCAGTGTTTCATCATCATGTGTAACAATATGATCTTTAAAATGAGTGCTATATGTATAAGGTGCTAATTTGCTCACTGTTACTATAGGATCTTCCCACGCCATCATGCCATTACCAATATCACAATGTGCACCAACCCAAATAGAATCAATATCTTTTACAATATTTAAGATTTCATCAGCCGTTTCATCTTCATGATTTTCTATTGCAAGACGTATACGATATTTTTTTAATAATGGAACAATAGACTTAATATCTTGAATAATTTTAGGGTATTGTTTCGGATTGTATTGTCCTCGACGAAACATATAAGTACGTATCACATCAGCACCAATTCCTCGAGCGATATCAATTGCTTTTGTTAATGCCTTTGGTGTTGTAAAACGTGTATCTAATTCACAATAAAGATTTTTATCTTCAATTGCCTGACGTACTTTTGCTAAATATTCAGGGCTATCACTTGTTAACACACCAAATTCTGGGTGTAATCCTTCATCAGGAATGATATTTAATTCGACCCCATCCAGCCCTAATTCAGTTGCTTTATTTATAAAATCAAAAACATCCATTACACCCTGCTGAAAAAATAGGTGATAGGACTCTGTTTCAATACCTAGTTTCATAATTTCTTCCTCGAATTCCTATACCCGTATTTAGCCATATTAAGAAAATAAAGTATGTGCTTAGGATCATAAAACTTAACTTAGTATAAAAATATTTTACTCAGTATTATCCGAGTATACTAAATATGGATTTCGACAACTTTTAACGTTAGAATTATTTAACTGTAATTATGGGTAAAATTTCTTATGGACCTTCCTACAAACCAAAAGATTACTGAAGAAGATCGGCATCTACTCCGCTCTTATATTCCTTTTCTCGATAATTTGGGGCAATTTCTCGGTGATTATTGTGAAATAGTGCTACATAGTTTTGAGGATTTACGCCATTCCGTTATCCACATAGTTAATGGACATGTTACTGGTCGTGGATTAGGTGCCCCCGTAACAAATATTGCTTTAGAAAAACTCTCAAAATTTAATCGAACAGATCAAATGTGGGAGGTTTATTTCAATACAAAAAGTGTTCGGCCATTTAAATCATCATCTACTTTAATTGTAAATAATGCAGGTACACCTATTGGTATGATTTGTATGAACTTTGCTCTCGATATGCCATTAAATGCATTAATAGATAGTTTTACTGATACAAATAATTTAAAACATGAAAATTTTTCACAAGATGTGAATAATCTTGTACAGAATCATCTAGAACCAATTAAAAAGAGAGTTTACGGAAATAAAAATATTCCAAGTAAATACAAGAATTTAGAGATAATTAAAGAATTAAATGAAAGTGGACTTTTTGAATTTTCAGCAACACATAAAATAGTATCCGCCGAATTAGGCATAAGCTCAGCAACAATTTATAAGCATTTAAGAAATTTAAGTAAGAAATAATAATAAGATTTACTTATTGTCTAGTAGGAGATGGGAGCACTCCTGTCGTCCTCTAACAGCGCCCTACTTACGGCTGCATATAAGGCGCCAAACACCATGCTCAGCATACTATAAAAAAACCAGTCCATTGTATGGACTGGTTTTTATCAATTCAGCTTAAAATTGAATAAACTTTAAGTTTCTTATTGATTATGAGTACTACTACGGCGACGTGGTGCGTTTTCGTTATTACCGCGACCACGGAAGTTACCACGCTCGCCATTACCACGGCGTGGTGGTTGATCGCCTTTACTAAAGCGACGACCACCTTGTGGCTGACCATCACGACGGCTGCTATTACGGCGCTCACGGTAAGGTTGTGCATCACCCACTAACTGCATATTCAATGGTTTATTCATAATGCGAGTACGAGTGAAGTGGCTTAATAAATCGCCTGGCATCCCTTTTGGTAACTCAATGGTTGAGTGAGAACCATATAATTTGATATTACCAATATAACGGCTACTGATATCGCCTTCGTTGGCAATAGCACCAACAATATGACGAACCTCAACCCCATCATCACGACCCACTTCAATACGATAGAGATCCATTTCACCCGCATCACGGCGCTCACGACGTGGAGAACGTTCGCGATCGTTACGGCGATCGTCACGATCGTTAAATTCACGACGAGGACGACGTACTGGATCAGGTGGCAGAATAAGTGCACGCTCACCTTGAGCCATTTTCAGTAATACCGCCGCCAATGTTTCCATATCTAACGCTTCTTCACCTTGTGGCGCTAATTTTGGTAACAATGCACGATATTGGTCAAGGTTACTTGTTTCTAACTGTTGAGCGATTTGCTGAGCAAATTTTTCCTGACGACGCTGACTAATCAACTCTGCGTTTGGTAACTCAACTTCAGGAATAGACATCTTCATCGTGCGCTCGATATTGCGCAGTAAACGGCGCTCACGATTATCAACAAATAGAATTGCACGACCCGCACGACCAGCACGGCCAGTACGGCCAATACGGTGTACATAAGACTCTGAATCCATAGGGATATCATAGTTGACAACCAAGCTGATACGGTCAACATCCAGACCACGCGCAGCAACATCCGTTGCGATAAGGATATCTAAACGGCCGTTTTTCAGACGCTCTAATGTTTGCTCACGCAGAGACTGATTCATGTCACCATTCAATGCCGCACTGTTATAGCCATTACGCTCTAAGGTTTCTGCTACTTCTAAGGTCGCATTTTTTGTACGAACGAAAATAATAGCTGCATCGAAATCTTCTGCTTCTAAGAAACGGATTAATGCTTCATTTTTACGTGCACCATAAGTCATCCAATAGCTTTGGCTAATATCTGGGCGTGTAGTTACACTGCTTTGAATACGTACTTCTTTTGGATCATTCATAAAGCGACGTGTAATACGACGGATAGCTTCTGGCATCGTCGCAGAGAATAATGCGGTCTGGTGCTCTGCTGGGATCTTACTTAAGATATTCTCAACATCTTCAATAAAGCCCATACGTAACATTTCATCAGCTTCATCTAATACTAAACCTTTTAGTTTAGATAAATCTAAGGTGCCACGGTTTAAGTGATCTAATAAACGACCCGGTGTACCCACAACAACTTGTGGCCCTTGGCGTAATGCACGTAGTTGAACGTCATAGCGTTGACCGCCATACAGAGCAACGACATTCACTTTTGGTAAATGTTTAGAAAAATCTTCAATGGCTTCGGCAACCTGAACCGCAAGTTCACGGGTTGGTGCTAACACTAAAATTTGTGGTGCTTTTAATGATTCATCTAGATTGTGTAATAACGGTAAGCTAAACGCAGCGGTTTTACCACTACCGGTTTGTGCCATACCTAGAACATCATTGCCATCTAAAAGGAAAGGAATACATTGTTGCTGAATTGGAGAAGGCTTCTCGTAGCCTAAATCATTCAGTGCAGTCAAAATAGGTGCTGATAAACCTAGATCAGCAAAAGTCATATCGGTTTCAGTAGTCATGTCACTGTGCCTCATTCATTATGGCGGCCAGTTGACATAACATACCGCATGGTTTGTCGGTCTTTATCATCTAAAATGTGAACTGGCTCAAATTATATTATTAAACGAACAAACAAGCCCTCATCCTATGCAGATGATGGCTTTCAAACTGATCAAAGAAATGTTCGTCAGCTATTGCTGGTCCGATTCCGCTAGGTCTTCTTGTTGGCCTAACAGTGCTAATTCCAACAATGCGTAGCGGTGCTCAACAAAGTTATGTGCGTTGTTGGCAACCGTCAGCTTGAATAACGCTTCAGCGCTATCCATGTCCCCCAGACTTAGGTAATATTTACCTAAATAGAAGTTAGTTTCACTAAGATGCTCAGCGAGCGAAGTGTTATCGGTTGACGTCTCATTTAGCCTTTCCATTAATGTTTTTTCACTAATGTCACCTAAATAAAACTCAACTATATTCCATCCCCATTGTCCCGTTTTATTCGCCTGTAGGTATCGCTGTCTCAGCTGTTTTTTAGCAGAATCAGAGTCTATCTCTTTTTCAACAAGATATAACCAAAGCGAACGAATGGGATCATTTGGATCGACCTGATAAAACGCCTGCAGATCATCCTGCGCCAATTTCAATCGGCCACCATAGTATAAAGCGATACCACGATTAAAACGCGCATTATTGTAAGTTGGATCAAGCTCTAAAACAGAATCAAACGCTTCATAAGCAGCATCATAATTCGCTGCTTGCGTAAAATAGATACCTAGAAAATTAAAAATTTCTAGCATATCTGGTCTCATTGACAGCGCCATTGAAAAATCATTGCGCGCCAATGCTCTTAAACCGAGACTATCATACAGCACACCACGCTCATATAAAAGCTGTGCATATTCATCTTCGGTTAATGAACGGCTCGCCAGAATTTGTTCTATACGAGCCAATATCACTTCTTGTTGTAAAGAAGGCTGTAGTGGAGTAGCAAAAATAGCATTCTTACGCCATTCTGGACTAGTGCTGCACCCGGAAATAAAGATGAAAACAGCAATAGAACAACCGCGCAGAAATGTTTTCATTTCTCACTCCCAAAGTCAGACTCTTTCAACAAAAAGCGTTTTATGACGTCCTACTTGTCAATCATAATAAGTCTCTACCGATACCTATGTCTAGATATCGGTAGTAGAATATCATTAATTTGCAGGATCTTCAGAAGAAGTTTCAGCTGCTTCCTGCTGGGTTGCTTGAGCCTCTTTCATGCTTAAGCGGATACGGCCTTGGCGGTCAATTTCCAGTACTTTCACTGGAACTTCTTGACCCATAGTCAGGTAATCACTTACTTTCTCAACGCGTTTGTCTGCGATTTGAGAAATATGCACCAGACCTTCTTTACCACCGCCGATAGCAACAAATGCACCGAAATCAACGATACGTGTTACTTTACCGTTATAGATACGGCCAACTTCGACTTCTGCCGTGATCTCTTCGATACGAGCGATAGCTTGTTTTGCTTGTTCGCCACTAGTAGCCGCAATTTTCACTGTACCATCATCTTCGATTTCGATAGTGGTACCCGTTTCTTCCGTTAATGCACGGATAACTGAACCACCCTTACCGATAACATCTTTGATCTTATCAGCATTGATTTTGATAGTATGAATACGTGGTGCAAACTCAGAAATTTCTGCACGAGGCTGGCTAATTGCACTTTCCATTACCCCTAAAATATGCAGACGTGCGCTTTTCGCTTGATTTAACGCAACTTGCATAATTTCACGAGTGATACCTTCGATTTTGATATCCATTTGTAATGCACTGACTCCGTTACGGCTACCCGCAACTTTAAAGTCCATATCACCTAAATGGTCTTCATCACCTAAAATATCAGAAAGAACAACGAAGTTTTCACCTTCTTTTACCAGACCCATTGCAATACCAGCAACAGATTCTTTAATTGGTACACCAGCATCCATCAGTGCTAAAGAAGCACCACAAACAGATGCCATTGAAGATGAACCATTGGATTCTGTAATTTCAGACACTACACGTACTGTGTATGGGAATTCTTCAATCGTTGGCATAACGGCTAATACACCACGTTTTGCTAAACGACCATGACCAATTTCACGACGTTTTGGCGAACCCATCATACCTGTTTCACCGACAGAATATGGAGGGAAGTTGTAGTGCAGTAAGAAGGTATCGGTATGCTCACCCATGATGTCATCAATGGTTTGTGCATCACGTGCAGTACCTAAAGTAGCTGTTACTAATGCTTGAGTTTCGCCACGAGTAAATAGCGCAGAGCCATGTGTACGTGGTAATAAACCTGTACGAATATCTAAAGCACGTACCATGTCTTTTTCACGACCATCGATACGAGGTTCACCCGCTAATACACGAGCACGAACAATTTTCTTCTCTAAACCAGAGAAAATTTCAATGATTTCGCCTTCGTCTAAAGACTCATCTTCTGCTAATAATGTGCTGATCACTTCATCACGAATAGCATCGATTTGCTCATAACGTTCTTGTTTTTCAGTAATACGATACGCATCACCAATACGAGTTTGTGCTAATTGAGCAATACGATCATGTAAAGATTGGTTAATAGGCTCTGGTGCCCAATCCCATTTTTCTTTACCGACTTCGGCAACTAATGCATTGATATTTTCAATCACAACTTGTTGTTGTTCATGACCAAATACCACTGCACCTAACATTTGTTCTTCTGATAATAAATCAGCTTCTGATTCAACCATCAGTACCGCACCCGCAGTACCTGCAACCACTAAGTCTAATTTACTGATTTTCAGTTCATCAACGGTTGGATTCAGCACATATTGACCATCAATAAAGCCAACACGAGCACCACCGATAGGACCATTGAAAGGTACACCTGATAATGACAGTGCTGCAGAAGCACCAATCATAGCAACGATATCTGGGTTAACTTGTGGATTAACAGAAACCACAGTCGCAACTACTTGGATTTCGTTTAAGAACCCTTCTGGGAATAGTGGGCGTAAAGGGCGGTCGATAAGACGCGCGATTAAAGTTTCACCTTCGCCAGGACGACCTTCACGACGGAAGAAACTTCCTGGAATACGGCCAGCTGCGTATGAACGCTCTTGATAGTTAACGGTGAGTGGGAAGAAGTCTTGTCCTTCTTTCACTTTTTTCTTAGCAACAACGGTAACAAAAACAGCAGTGCCGTCCATGTCAACCATTACAGCAGCCGTTGCTTGGCGAGCCATCATGCCCGTTTCTAACGTAACGGTATGTTGACCGTATTGAAATTTACGAACTGTAGGATTCAGCAAAATAATATCCTTTATCTTATTGTCGCATGATATTTAGCGACGATGAATAATCTTTTCTCCGCTACGTCCCCTCGCGACTAATGGAAATATTTAACTTAACCACGTTTAAACACTTTCATTAGCCGCGCGAATTGTCGCAACTAGAGAGACTAAATAACCATCACCACATTAAAACATAACGACTCATTTTTGAAATAGCACTTTCTTAAAAATAGCACTTTCTAGTAGAAAAGGGGCCTACGGGCCCCTTTTCATTGAAACTCACTTGATTAGCGACGCAGACCTAAACGTTCAATCAGTGCAGTATAACGAGCTACATCTTTACGTTTCAGGTAGTCCAGCAGATTACGACGGCTGGAAACTTTACGCAGCAGACCACGACGGCTGTGGTGATCTTTTTTGTGCTCTGAAAAGTGACCTTGCAGGTGGTTGATTTCTGCAGTCAGCAGTGCGATCTGAACTTCGCTTGAGCCAGTATCGTTAGCATCACGACCGAATTCAGCAACGATCTTTGCTTTCGCTTCAGTACTTAGAGACATAATAAAACTCCAATAAAAGTAAAATTTTCAGATAGCCAATCTCTAATTCAGCTATCCAACTCAGCCACCTAAACAGATAGCCGCATTATTCTACGCTTCAAACACACTTAGCGCAAGAATTGCTATTCAGGGTTATTGAGTGCCTGATAATCCACGACTAATCTTTTCGGTGCAACTAGACCATCTTTGATGATCGCAAGGCCAATAAATTTTTTCTCATCGCCTTCGGTGACTCTGACCCATTCCCCTTCATCCAAGGTGTGATTTACCCGAACCGGTTGCCCCAGTTTTAAGTAACCCGCCATAATGGCGGTTAAATGCACCACAGGGAAATGTGCAACCGCAGTATCCATAGGCAATAATAAGGCATCTAACGCAGGAAATGGTGACTCATCTTGTTGCTGAGCATCATCAATGATTGCACGCAATTGCTCAAGCGTCACCATACGCTCTTTCGGATAATCTGCGACTTCTAAACGACGTAAGAAAATCACATGGGCACCACAGTTTAATTTCTCACCCAGATCATCAATGATAGTGCGAATATAAGTACCTTTAGAACAATGAATTTCTAGTTCTAATTCATCGTCTTCCCAGCGAATAAATTGCAATTCATACACGGTAATGGGTCTTGCTTCTCGCTCAACTTCAATACCTTGTCTTGCATATTCATAAAGTGGTTTACCTTGATGCTTAAGGGCTGAATACATTGAAGGAATTTGCAATGTTTCACCACGAAAACTCTCTAACGCAGCATCGAGCGCTTGCTGGTTAAACTGTACAGGTCGTTGCTGGATCACTTGTCCATGAGCATCAGAGGTATCTGTTCTTTCACCTAATTTGGCAATCACTCGATAGCGTTTATCTGAATCCAATAAAAACTGTGAAAACTTTGTCGCTTCACCTAAACAGATAGGAAGCATACCTGTCGCTAAAGGATCTAAAGCGCCGGTATGCCCCGCTTTGCTTGCATTAAACATGCGGCGTACTTTTTGCAAAGCGTCATTCGATGAAATATCTTGAGGCTTATCAAGCAATAATACGCCGTTAATCTCACGCCCTTTACGACGACGCCCCATTACTCTTCCTCTTTATGACGGCGTTTTTCATCATCTTTGACAACATTTGACACAAGGTTAGACATACGCATACCTTCAACTAATGAATTGTCATAAGCAAATGTTAGCTCAGGAACAACACGTAAGCGCATCGCTTTACCTAATAAAGAACGAATAAAGCCTGCTGCTTCGTTAAGGGCTTTTAAGCCATTTTCTACCATTTCTTCATCGCTTTCTTCACCTGCTGATAGGTTTAAAAAGGTGACAAATACTTTGGCGTAAGCCAGATCACGTGAAATTTCAACACCGGATACGGTGGCCATTCCAATACGTGGATCTTTTACTTCGCGCTGTAAAATGATGGCGATTTCTTTTTGCATTTCCTGAGAAACACGCTGAGCACGGCTAAAATCTCTTGCCATTTTATCTCTCCCTGACAATGTCGTTATCACTCTATTGTCATTATTGATCCAATTTTAAAATCGATGATATCTAAAGAGTATACATAAAGTCACGTTTCACAACCGCTTTACGCTTTTTTTCTCTTTAGCAATAAATCTGCTCTTTAGCGTTATCTTACCCTGTTCTTTTAATGACATAAATTACTGAAAGCCAATCTATTTCGCTTATATTGAAAAATACAGAAAAGAATAAAGGGGGAATAGCATAAAGAGAGGAATAAGAAGGGAGCCATTAAGCTCCCTTCCTGTTTAAATCAGACGTACTCGATTAATCGATAGAACGTTTAATTTCGATAACTTGGAACACTTCAATCATATCGCCAACACGGACATCGTTGTAGTTTTTCACACCGATACCACATTCCATACCATTACGGACTTCGTTGACGTCATCTTTAAAGCGACGCAGTGATTCAAGCTCACCTTCGTAAATAACCACGTTATCACGTAATACGCGAATAGGATTGTTACGTTTGATATTACCTTCAACCACCATACAACCCGCGATAGCGCCGAATTTAGGTGATTTAAACACATCACGAACCTCAGCAAGACCCATGATTTCTTGTTTGTATTCAGGCTCTAACATACCGCTCATTGCTGATTTAATTTCATCAATCAAGCTATAGATAACGGAGTAGTAACGTAAATCAACACTTTCTTGTTCGATAATACGACGTGCAGAAGCATCAGCACGAACGTTGAAACCAAGAATGATAGCATCAGAAGCAGCCGCTAAAGTCGCATCTGTTTCAGTGATACCACCCACGCCAGAACCGATAATTTTCAGTTTAACTTCATCTGTAGAAAGTTTAACTAATGCATCAGTGATGGCTTCACAAGTTCCTTGAACATCCGTTTTCAGTACGATGTTCAGTTCAGAAACTTTACCTTCTTCCATGTTAGCAAACATGTTTTCCAGTTTAGATTTCTGTTGACGAGCCAGTTTCACTTCACGGAATTTACCTTGACGATATAAGGCAACTTCACGCGCTTTTTTCTCATCACGAACAACGGTTGCTTCATCACCCGCAGAAGGTACATTAGACAGACCTAAAATCTCAACAGGCATTGATGGGCCGGCAGATTGTACTTCTTTACCTAATTCGTTACGCATTGCACGAATACGACCGTATTCAAAGCCACACAGAACGATATCACCTTTATTCAAGGTACCTTCACGAACAAGGATAGTCGCAACAGGACCACGGCCTTTATCGAGGTAAGATTCGATAACAACACCGCTTGCCATACCCTCTTTTACTGCTTTCAGTTCAAGAACTTCCGCTTGTAATAAGATAGCATCCAGCAACTCGTCAATACCTAAACCTTGTTTTGCTGACACATGGATAAACTGAGTCTCACCACCCCAATCTTCTGGCAGAATGCCATATTGAGACAGCTCAGTTTTAACACGATCAGGATCAGCTTCTGGTTTATCAATTTTGTTCACGGCAACAACAACAGGCACATTTGCTGCTTTGGCGTGTTGGATAGCTTCGATAGTTTGTGGCATCACACCATCATCAGCAGCAACAACCAGAACAACGATATCCGTTACCTGAGCACCACGGGCACGCATTGAAGTAAATGCGGCGTGACCTGGAGTATCTAGGAAGGTAATTTCACCTTTGTCGGTTTTAACGTGATAAGCACCGATATGCTGAGTAATACCACCTGCTTCACCTGAAGCCACTTTCGTTGAACGAATGTAGTCGAGTAAAGAGGTTTTACCATGGTCAACGTGACCCATAATAGTCACAACAGGCGCACGAGATACAGCCATTTCATCGCTAGTATCACGGTCGTTCATCACTTGTTCTTCTAACTCGTTTTCACGACGTAAGATAACTTTGTGACCCATTTCTTCCGCAACCAGTTGTGCCGTTTCTTGGTCTAAAACTTGATTGATGGTTGCCATTGCACCCATTTTCATCATTGTTTTAATGACTTCAGAACCTTTCACTGCCATTTTGTTTGCTAAATCAGCAACTGAAATAGTCTCACCAATGACAACATCGCGGTTTACGGCAGCTGCTGGCTTATTGAAGCCTTGCTGTAATGTGCTGTTTTTACGTCCTTTGCCTTTCTTGTTAGAACGGCCAGCAGCGCGAGCTTCTTCACGATCTGCTTTTTCAGAGTGACGGTTATTTTTCTTTGGACGAGGGGCTTTTGCTGCACGACCACGGCCACGGCCACCTTCAACCTCAGCATCACTTTCATCTTCTGCATCACGCGCATAGCGAGATGTCGTCACATGATAGTCAGTACCTTCTGTTTCAGATGGCGTATCTGAAGTCCATTTTTCAGCATTTTCTTCCGCTAAGCGACGCGCTTTTTCTGCTGCAATGCGAGCTTCTTCTTCAGCTTTACGACGCTGAGCTTCTTCTGTTTTACGTTTCAGTTCAGCCTGTTCGGCTATGCGACGTGCTTTTTCCTGATCAGCCTTATCAGCTTTTGGTTTCTCGTTTTGTTTCACTTTGTCTTTTTCCGCTGCTTCGCGCTTAGCTAATTCCGCTGCTTCACGTTTTGCTTCTTCAGCTTCACGTTTTGCCTTTTCTTCAGCCTTTTTCTTGGCTTCTTCAGCTTCACGTTTTGCTTTTTCTTCAGCTTCGCGCTGTGCTTTCTCTTGTGCTTCGCGCTGTGCTTTTTCTTCTGCTTCGCGACGCGCCTTTTCTTCCGCTTCACGCTGAGCTTGCTCTGCCGCTTGTGCTTTTTCAACTGCATCACGGTTCACATAAGTGCGTTTTTTGCGGACTTCGATGGCTACTGATTTATTTTTGCCACCTGTACCAGGAACACTTAACGTACTACGCACTTTGCGCTGTAACGTTAATTTTTCTGGTTGGCTGGTTGACTCTTTATCACGGTTCAACCAAGCCAGCAAGGTTTCTTTCTCTTTTTGGGAGACAGAATCAGAGACGGTTTTCTTAATACCGGCATCAGCAAACTGCTGTACCAAACGTTCAACCGGTGTCTGAATCTCTTCTGCAAGTGATTTTACTGTTTCATCTGTCATTCTGTTCCTTCCTGCTCAGTTGTTACGCATCATTCCCAAACCAGCAGATATTACGAGCAGCCATAATGAGTTCGCCTGCGCGCTCACTATTTAAACCGTCAATATCAGTTAGGTCGTCGATACCCTGTTCGGCAAGATCTTCCAGTGTGCAGATACCACGGGCAGCTAGATCAAATGCTAAAGAACGTTCCATGCCTTCGAGAGCTAATAAGTCCTCAGCTGGCTGGTTATCGCCTAGGCTTTCTTTTTGAGCTAGTTCAATCGTTGTTAATGCCGCTTTTGCTCTTTCACGTAATGCTTCAACTGTTTCTTCATCAAGACCGTCGATAGCTAACAGTTCGTCAATCGGCACATAAACTAACTCTTCAAGGGTAGAGAAACCTTCTTCAACTAAAACAGTTGCGAAGTCTTCATCAATGTCGAGATGCTTAGTAAATATTTCAATGGCTGCGTTTGCTTCTGCCTGATGCTTAGCATTCAGTTCATCTGCAGTCATGACATTCAGTTCCCATTTGTCATCACCACGATGTTTTTTCAGTAATTGTGCTGCTAAGCGAACATTTTGACCATTACGGCCAATCGCTTGGGCAAGGTTACTGCTTTCAACAGCGACGTCCATTGTACATTTGTCTTCATCGACAACAATAGAAGCAACATCTGCCGGAGCCATTGCATTAATCACGAATTGTGCAGGATTATCATCCCACAGAACAATATCAATTCGTTCACCGCCCAGTTCACTGGAAACGGCTTGTACACGTGCACCACGCATACCAACACAAGCACCCACAGGGTCGATGCGTTTATCGTTGGTTTTTACAGCGATTTTGGCACGAGAACCTGGATCACGTGCTGCAGCTTTAATCTCAATGATCTCTTCGCCAATTTCAGGTACTTCAATGCGGAATAATTCGATCAGCATTTCAGGACGAGAACGTGTTACGAAAAGTTGTGCACCACGAGTTTCTGTACGAACATCGTATAAGACACCACGTACACGGTCACCTGGGCGGAAATTTTCACGCGGTAGCATATCTTCACGTAAGATAACGGCTTCTGCGTTATTTCCTAAATCTAGGGTGATGTTATCGCGGTTTACTTTTTTCACAACGCCCGTGATAATTTCGCCTAATTGTTCGCGGAATTGATCAACAACCATCGCTCTTTCAGCTTCACGTACTTTTTGTACGATCACTTGTTTTGCGGTCTGGGTGGTAATACGGTCGAAAGTAACAGACTCAATTTGGTCTTCAATGAAGCCGCCGAGTTCAATTTCAGGCTCTTCGTATTTAGCCGCTTCAAGTGTGATTTCACGAGTAGGCTGAGTAACTTCTTCAACCACAAGCCAACGACGGAAAGTATCAAAATCCCCCGTTTTACGATCAATGCAAACTCGTACATCAATCTCTTGCTCATATTTTTTCTTAGTCGCTGTCGCTAATGCAGTTTCCAGTGCTTCGAAAATCTTCTCACGAGGAAGAGATTTTTCGTTAGAGACCGCTTCCACAACAGCCAGAATCTCTTTGTTCATCCTAGTTGCCTCTTCAAAACTTAAAAGTGGGGTACCAGGTTAGCTTTCTGGATGTTGCTCAGTGCGAACACTTCGTCTTTACCATCCACAGTAACCGTGATCATTTCGCCAGCGACAGACTTAATAATGCCCTGCCATTTACGGCGGTTTTGCATCGCAATTCGTAATACAACGGCGACTTCTTCGCCGATAAATTGCTCATAATGCGTTGTAGTGAATAAAGGTCTTTCTAAACCAGGAGATGAGATCTCAAGGTTATAAAATGTTTGAATTGGATCTTCAACATCCAGCACAGCACTGACCTGGTGGCTAACATCAGCACAATCATCAACAGTGATACCTTCTTCACTATCAATATAGATACGCAATGTTGATACTCGACCACGAATAAACTCAAGACCAACAAATTCAAAGCCTAATGCTTCTACTGGTGCTGAAACCATCGCTGTTAATTTTTGCTCTAATGTGGACAAACCCACCCCCAAGGCATAAAAAAAGGGCTTATAGCCCAGTATTCTATTCTCTGATAACAAAAAACCCCGAAATTCGGGGCTTTATGCAACTGGACCCTGTAACTTGCCAATCGAGATAACCTCTTCTACGGCACATTCCACTCAGGATCATAATCGGTTTACAAGATGATTAATGAGAAAAGTGCTGTATTGTTAGAAGTGGTTGCGGGGGCTGGATTTGAACCAACGACCTTCGGGTTATGAGCCCGACGAGCTACCAAGCTGCTCCACCCCGCGTTCGAAAAACGTGGCAAATTTTACGCTGATAACATGCAAAACGCAAGCTATCTGGAATAATGGTGCCGAGAACGGGACTTGAACCCGTACGCCCGTTTTGTAGGCACTACCACCTCAAGGTAGCGTGTATACCAATTTCACCACCTCGGCACTTTAATGAGACTGTTTATTTAACCAAAACCCCAAACAATCTCATTTTTAACTATTACTTAGTTTACTGCGGAATATCTGTGTTTGCTGGTGCTACAGGCGCTGCTAATTGCTCAGCTTTTTTCGCTTCTTCTGCAGTCTGCTCGATAGACATCCACTTACTGTCTTCACGAACAGTTTTATTGGCACTTAAATTACCTAAAATAAGGCAAAGTACAATAAACACTGTTGCTAAAACAGCGGTCATACGGGTCATGAAATTTGCTGAACCGCTTGAACCAAATACTGTACCGGAAGCACCTGCACCAAAAGAAGCGCCCATATCAGCACCTTTACCCTGCTGTAACAGGATCAGACCAACCAGCCCTGTTGCTGCAATGATAAGAATAACAATGAGTGCTGTATACATTTGCGTTACCTATTCTATGGAACTTATCGCCTATGCGATAACCTTCGATTGCTTCACCCGCTTTAGTTCAACGACCTTACTAAGCGGGTGTGAATACTAACCAAACCTGAACTGACAAGCAAGGTTATTTTACTATAAAGTGATTAATTGAAGAAAAAAACAGCAATTAGCCAACATGTTTTACTGCATCAGCAATACGATTCGCCATCGCTGTGACTTGCTCTTCATTTTCGCCTTCAACCATCACTCGAATTAATGGTTCTGTTCCTGATTTACGTAATAAAACGCGTCCCTTACCGCCAAGCTCCGCCTCAACTTCTTTTGCGACTTGCTGAACTTCTGTTGATTGTAGAGGATCGTGATTTCCCGTAAAACGAACATTCACCAAAATTTGTGGTAATAATTTCATGCCACTGCATAGATCATGCAAGCTCATATGGTTACGAACCATTGCGCTTAATACTTGCAGACCAGCAACAATACCATCACCCGTTGTTGTCTTATCAAGTAAAATAATATGACCCGAGTTTTCCGCCCCTAAACGCCAGCCTTTTTCTTGCAATTTCTCAAGCACATAGCGGTCACCCACTTTCGCTCTCACAAAAGGAATACCAAGCTGTTTTAAGGCAATCTCTAACCCCATATTACTCATTAGTGTACCGACGGCACCACCACGTAGTTGACCTTGACGTAACGCTTCTCGCGCAATGATATAGAGAATTTGGTCACCATCTACTTTTAGGCCTTTATGATCAACCATAATAATACGGTCACCATCACCATCAAAGGCTAAACCAACGTCGGCACCCTCTTCTAACACGCGTTTTTGCAACATACGTACATCTGTTGCACCACATTCGTCATTGATATTGATGCCCGTAGGCTCACAACCAATAGTGATAACCTCAGCCCCGAGTTCACGAAAAACATTAGGCGCAATATGGTAAGTTGCACCATGGGCACAATCCACAACAACTTTTAACCCATTTAAATTATTTTCGTTAGGGAAAGTACCTTTACAAAATTCAATATAACGGCCCGCGGCATCAACAATGCGATTCGCACGCCCTAATTCTGCGGACTCTACACAAGTGATCGGTTTTTCCATTTCCGCTTCAATGGCTTCTTCTACTTCATCAGGTAGTTTTGTACCATCAATGGAGAAGAATTTGATGCCATTATCATAATAGGGATTATGAGAAGCAGAAATCACTATGCCAGCTTCTGCTCTGAAAGTACGGGTTAAATAAGCGACCGCGGGGGTTGGCATCGGGCCTGTAAATGAAGCGGATAATCCCGCAGCAGCAAGGCCTGCTTCTAGAGCCGATTCCAACATATAACCAGAAATACGAGTATCTTTACCGATAATGATTTTACGTGAGCCGTGACGTGCAAGTACTTTACCTGCAGCCCAGCCTAGCTTTAATACAAAATCAGGTGTAATAGGGCTGTCACCTACTTTTCCACGGATACCGTCTGTTCCAAAGTATTTACGTTCGCTCATTCATTATTTTCCTTTGCAGAAAGAGTCGCCTGCACGACTTTCATCGCATCTACAGTCTCTTTAACATCGTGTACACGAATAATTTGTGCCCCTTGCATTGCAGCAATAACTGCGCAAGCAACACTACCAGCAACACGCTCTTGTGGCGGAACATTGAGTAACTGTCCTACCATTGATTTACGTGACATTCCGGCGAGTATCGGTAAACCAAAGTGATGAAAATCACTTAGATGTGCTAATAATTGATAATTATGCGCTAAATTTTTACCAAAGCCGAAGCCTGGATCAAGAATAATTTGATTTTTCTCGATGCCAGCATCAATACAACGTTGAATATTCTCTGCTAGAAAAGCATCAACTTCTATCATCACATTCTTATACTGCGGCGAATGTTGCATTGTTTTAGGTAAACCTTGCATATGCATAATACAAACAGGTAACCCCGTTTTTGCAGCCGCCTGCAGTGCTCCAGGTTCGGTAAGTGAACGTATATCATTGATAATAGAGGCACCCGCTTGAGCGGACTCCGTGATCACTTGTGCTTTGGATGTATCAACAGAAATCCACACATCAAAACGTTGCTGGATAGCTTCGACCACAGGAATAACACGATGTAACTCTTCATCGACAGAAACATCACTGGCACCCGGCCTTGTTGATTCACCACCGATATCGATGATAGAAGCCCCTTCAGCAATAAGTTTAGCGGCGTGGTTAATAGCATCATTAAGAGAGTTATGCGTTCCGCCATCAGAAAATGAATCTGGCGTCACATTTAAAATGCCCATCACTTGGGGTGAAGATAAATTAAGCTCTCTTCCTCTGGCAATTAATTTCATTTCGTTGATACCTATATAAAAAAACCCCAGAAAGCCTGGGGTTTGTATTTATAGCTTACTCAATATAGAACCCGATAAGGATTAATGAGTATTGTTATCAGAAGGTGTGTCACTCTCTGATCCTGACTTATTATTTGGCTCATTCGTCACATGTGTTTGTGTCGGCTGTGCTGTAGCGGTATTTGCACCACTATTGCCATTATTGCCTTCCCAACCTGCCGGTGGACGAACTTCACGACGATTCATTAAGTCATCAATTTGAGGTGCATCAATGGTTTCATAAGTCATTAATGCATCTTTCATTGAGTGCAGAATATCTAGGTTGTCCATCAGGATTTGACGAGCACGGGTATAGTTACGATCGATGATAGCTTTAATTTCTTCGTCGATAGTACGTGCTGTTTCATCTGACATATGTTGCGCTTTAGCAACTGAACGACCTAAGAACACCTCACCGTCTTCATCAGCATACAGTAATGGCCCTAATTTTTCAGAGAAGCCCCACTGTGTCACCATGTTACGCGCAATATTGGTTGCCACTTTGATATCATTAGAAGCCCCTGTCGAAACATGTTCAGGCCCATAAATGATCTCTTCCGCTAAACGACCACCATAAAGTGTTGAAATTTGGCTTTCCAGTTTTTGACGGCTGGCACTGATTTGGTCACCTTCAGGTAAGAAGAAAGTCACACCTAATGCACGTCCACGCGGGATAATCGTCACTTTATGTACCGGATCATGTTCAGGCACTAAACGACCAATAATGGCGTGTCCCGCTTCATGATAAGCCGTTGATGCTTTTTGTTCTTCGGTCATAACCATTGAACGGCGTTCAGCACCCATCATGATCTTATCTTTTGCTTTTTCGAACTCGACCATTGAAACAACACGTTTGTTACCGCGTGCGGCAAATAGTGCAGCTTCATTAACCAAGTTTGCCAAGTCAGCACCGGAGAAACCCGGAGTACCACGAGCAAGGATCGCAGGATCAACGTCTGGTGATAATGGCACTCGGCGCATATGCACTTTCAGAATTTGCTCACGACCACGAACATCTGGTAAACCTACGACGACTTGACGGTCAAAACGACCTGGACGTAATAATGCAGGGTCTAATACGTCAGGGCGGTTAGTTGCGGCAATCACGATGATACCTTCGTTGCCTTCAAAACCATCCATTTCGACCAGCATCTGGTTCAGCGTTTGTTCACGTTCATCATGACCACCGCCAAGACCGGCACCACGTTGACGACCAACCGCATCGATTTCATCGATAAAGATGATACAAGGTGCTGCTTTTTTAGCCTGTTCAAACATATCACGAACACGAGAAGCACCGACCCCGACAAACATTTCAACGAAGTCAGAACCAGAAATAGTAAAGAAAGGTACTTTTGCTTCACCAGCAATCGCTTTTGCTAATAATGTTTTACCCGTACCAGGAGGACCAACCATTAGGATACCTTTCGGAATTTTACCACCTAATTTCTGGAAACGACCCGGATCACGTAAATACTCAACTAGCTCGCTGACTTCTTCTTTGGCCTCATCACAACCTGCAACATCAGCAAAGGTTGTTTTGATTTGGTCTTCTGTCAACATGCGAGCCTTACTCTTACCAAAAGACATCGCACCTTTACCGCCACCACCTTGCATTTGGCGCATAAAGAAGATCCAAAGACCAATCAGTAAAAGCATTGGGAACCAAGACACAAAAATTTGTGTTAGAAGGCTTTGACCCTCAATGGGTTCACCGGTCACTTTTACATTACGGTTCATTAAAGTGGTCAGCAGGTTATCATCACGCATAGGCATATACGTGCTGTACTTTGAGTTATCTGTTTTAGTTACATTAATATCATAACCACTTATGCTGACCTCGCGTAACTGGTTATTAGTTAACTCATTGATAAAGGTAGAGTAATCCACCTTACGACTATTCGAATCGCTGGGTCCGAAGCTCTGGAATAATGACATCAATACGACTGCAATGACTAACCAGAGGATCAGGTTTTTCGCCATGTCACTCAAGGGATTAACCTCATATTACAACTGTGTTAACAAATAGCTTTAGGGTACTAAAGTTTACGCCCTGTGGCTACAATATATACCTCACGAGAACGAGACCGCGAAGCGTCTGGTTTACGAACTTTCACTTTCGTAAACAGGGAGCGTATTTGCCCCAGGTACTCATCAAAGCCTTCTCCCTGAAACACTTTGACAATAAAACTTCCCCCGGGAGCCAGCACATCACGACACATATCAAGCGCTAACTCTACTAAATACATGGATCGAGGAATATCGACCGCGGGTGTTCCGCTCATGTTTGGAGCCATGTCAGACATGACAACCTGGACTTTATTATCACCTACTCTATCAAGCAATGCCTTCAATACAAGTTCATCACGAAAATCGCCTTGAAGGAAATCGACACCAACGATAGGATCCATAGGTAAAAGGTCACATGCGATGATCCTACCTTTATTTCCTAACTGCTGTACGACATATTGAGACCACCCACCCGGAGCAGCACCTAAATCGACAACGGTCATACCTGGTTTGAAAATGTTATCACTTTGCTGAATTTCTTCCAATTTAAACCAAGCTCGAGAGCGAAACCCTTTTTTCTTTGCTTGTTGAACATATTTATCACTAAAATGTTCTTGTAACCAGCGGCTAGAGCTTGCCGAACGTTTTTTATTGGCCATTGCGTTTTCCAACTATCATACACTTAGCAATCAAAAATTTTACTTCTTCACTCATTTTACCGCATCTTGACGACATTTTATGGTGATAAATGAGAGATGGCGTTAGAATAGACCGTTTTCAATCCCAACTAAGCAAAAATTAATGATGACTCTTAACAAAAAACAAATTCAACACCTGAAAGGGCTCGCTCATCATCTCAATCCTGTCGTTATGATCGGTAACAACGGGTTAACTGAAGGCGTTCTTGCAGAAATTGAAATCGCTCTGGCACATCATGAGCTTATCAAAGTCAAAATCGCAGGCGAAGATCGAGATGTTAAAAACTTGATCGTGGCAGCGATTGTGCGTGAAAGCGGTGCACAGAATGTACAAGTTATCGGAAAAATGGTTGTTCTTTATCGCCCTTCTGAAGCGCGTAAAATTATTTTACCGAAATAAAACTTATACCTTTATATAAAAATGCCATAACTAACTCTATGGCAAAAAAGGCCTTTTCAGGCCTTTTTTAATATTACCACAGGATAGCATTCTAGTTTTCTATAGAAACGTAAAATTACAAATTAAATATATTCTACGTTTAAAACTTCATACTCTACTTGGCCGCCTGGGGTGTTAATGACCACCACATCATCTAACTCTTTACCAATCAATCCACGGGCAATCGGTGAGTTGACTGAAATTAAGTTTTCTTTAATGTTTGCTTCATCATCACCAACAATGCGGTATTTTTGTTCTTCTTCAGTATCCACATTGAGTAAAGTCACCGTGGCACCAAAAATAATACGTCCATTATTTGTCATTTTAGTGATATCAATGACTTGCGCATTTGATAATTTTGCTTCAATTTCTTGAATGCGGCCTTCACAGAAACCCTGTTGTTCACGAGCTGCGTGATATTCCGCGTTTTCTTTTAAGTCGCCATGTTCCCGTGCCTCAGCAATGGCCGCGGTAATTTCTGGGCGACGAACAGTTTTTAGATATTCCAGTTCTTCGCGTAATTTTTCTGCTCCGAGAACTGTCATAGGGATCTGATTCATGTGTTAATACCTCAATACTATTCCTAATAAAAAATAGGTATCATCCTGATTTTTTATACTAACAACACAGAGAAAAGGTTCTACTTTACTCTTCTCAAGACAAAAAAAGACACAGGCAGCCTTAATGAGGGCCTGTCCCTTTATATATTCGATGAATAGAAAATAATTGTAACTTTCTACCCTTTGGGTTGGGAAGTAGTAAAAACCTCCCTTATCTAAAGCTAAACTAAATCTAACACAAGAGGCCAATGGCTTCACGTCTTATTCTCGTTTTAAAAACAGGATAAGTAATATTTTCTGATAATCAGATAATCACACGTGTTACCGTTTACTTTTGCCCTCATTGCCCTTTAGTATTAGCCTCTGGCAATCAACACTATAGCGTTAAGCTTATAGTTACGGATAGAGAAATTATGCGCTTATTACCTATATTCCGCGGAATATTTTATACCTTGAGTCTGTTAAGCTTTTCAACCCTCGCCATTCCTGTTGAAAAATATATAGAACTTTTGCCTGATGGCACTCAAGTCGGTTTAATCACCCAAACTGTTGGCGCATCCTCCCCTAACCTAACTTATAATGATAATCAATTATCTTTGCCAGCCAGCACACAAAAAGTGGTCACAGCTTTAGCCGCCCTATTGCAATTAGGGGGCGATTATCAATTTACCACCACAATGGAAACGGAAGGTAAGATAAAAAACAATCAACTAGAGGGTGATTTAATTTTCCGTTTTAGTGGTGATCCTACGCTAACTCGCCAGCAATTACGAGCAATGGTTGCCGTATTAAAACAATCCGGCGTCACAAAAATAACGGGAAATTTATTAATTGATACCTCTGCTTTCTCCAGCCATGACAAAGCGCCGGGATGGGTTTGGAATGATATGACCCAATGCTTTAGTGCCCCACCAAGTGCCGCTATTGTAGATAAAAATTGTTTTTCCGTCTTACTGCAAAGTGGTCAAAAAGAAGGTGATATCGCCACCATACGTAAAGCGTCTTTTTATCCTGTCACGGTTTTAAGCGAAGTTGAAACCTATGAAAAAGGCTCAACACGAACCCGCTTTTGCGAATTAGACGTCACGGTGAGAGATTTAAATACTTATGTGATAACAGGCTGCATTCCTAAACGTGAAGAAGCCATGCCGCTGATGTTTTCCATTCAAGATGGTGCGCACTGGGCAGGTATACTGCTAAAAGAAGAGTTACAACGTGCAGATATTGAGCTGGACGGTTATGTCAAACGCCGCTCCCAACCTAAAGCCCCTGTTACTGTTTTAGCACAAACACAATCTAAACCGTTACACACTTTATTGACGACGATGTTAAAAGAGTCTGACAATATGATTGCAGATGCCGTATTTAGAACTATTGGTCGTGAATATTATGGTGTTGCTGGCACTTGGCGTTCAGGGGCGGATGCCACTCGTGCTATTTTAAAACAAAAAGCGGGCATTGATTTAGCTAATACAATTATGGTGGATGGATCTGGGCTTTCCCGCCATAACCTGATAGCCCCCGCAACCATGATGCAAGTATTACAATATGTCGGACAACATGATAGTGAGTTAAATTTTATCAGTATGCTTCCTCTTGCCGGTCATGATGGTACATTGCAATATCGTGGTGGTTTTACTGAAGCGGGCGTCAACGGTAAAGTTTCCGCTAAAACAGGCTCACTCAAGGGAGTGTATAATCTAGCTGGCTTTATGACGACAGCCAATGGACAGAAAGTAGCATTTGTACAATTTATTTCTGCCTACTCTCCGCCTACACAAAATCGCAATGCTGGACGCGCCTATTTGGTTCGTTTTGAAACGAATTTATATAAAGATATCTATAACAATAAATAGCACTATTATTTGTTAGAAAGTAAAAACGCCTGAAAATTCAGGCGTTTTTTATGTCTCGCTATCTGTATTTCTATACGATACCGAGACAACAATACCGATAAAAAGAGAGATTAGCGTTGGTAGATAAACTCTACACCATCATCATCTTCTTCATCCCAATCTTCGTCATCGTCTTCAAGGTCAGGATTTTCAAGTTGTTCTTTATGGTAGTCATCCCACATAAAATCAACTTTTTCTTCAGCGGCTAAAGCGGTAGCAATATCTTGCTCACGTGGGGTTACTTTCAGGAATTCCATAATATCCCAACAAAGTTTTTTCACCCCTTCTTGGTTGATAGCAGCAATCATATAATAATCACCTTCCCAACCCAACGCTTCAACTATCGCTTGTGCTTTCTGTTTTGCTTCATCGGCATCAAGCAGATCCACTTTATTGAAAACTAACCAACGTGGTTTTTGTGCCAATTTATCGCTGTATTTTTCTAATTCAGAAATAATGATTTTGGCATTTTCAACGGGATCAGAACCATCAATAGGATCGATGTCGATCAAATGCAATAATACACGGCAACGTTCTAAATGTTTCAGGAACTGGATCCCAAGACCCGCGCCATCAGCAGCCCCTTCGATCAGCCCCGGTATATCCGCAACGACAAAGCTTTGATGGCTGTCCATACGCACAACACCTAAGCTAGGTACTAGTGTAGTAAATGGATAATCTGCCACTTTTGGTTTGGCTGCCGAGACGGCTCGAATAAAGGTAGATTTACCGGCATTCGGCATACCTAACATACCTACATCCGCAAGTAGCATCAGCTCTAACAGTACTTCACGTGATTCACCCGGTGTACCCATTGTGCGTTGACGTGGTGCACGATTGACTGATGATTTAAAACGCGTATTCCCTAAACCATGGAAGCCACCTTTAGCGACCATTTGTTTTTGACCATGTACCGTTAAGTCAGCAATGATCTCACCTGTAGCAAGATCACGGGCACGCGTCCCCACAGGGACATTAATAGTAATATCTTGACCACGTTTTCCCGTACAATCACGGCTTTGGCCATTTTCACCACGCTCAGCGCGGTAAGATTTAGTAAAACGGTAATCGATAAGGGTGTTGAGGTTTTCGTCTGCAACCATGTAGACATCACCACCATCACCGCCATCACCACCGTCTGGTCCCCCTTTCGGGATATATTTTTCTCGACGAAAGCTTACACAGCCGTTACCACCGTCGCCAGCGACGATTAGGATCTTGGCCTCATCAACAAATTTCATGATTTTACTCCGTATGATAGCCATTAACGTGCTGGATGGCCGAAATTACCCAGAGATGGCCTTTTTTAAATATAAAAAGCCCCGCAACAGACTGTGCAGGGCTTTTAACTCGGTGTTTAAAGGACCGGTAATTATTCAGCTTCGATGCTGATAAATTTACGATTGTTTGGACCTTTAACTTCGAATTTAACTTTTCCGTCAGCTAACGCAAACAGGGTGTGGTCACGACCACAACCAACGTTAGTACCTGCATGGAACTTAGTACCACGTTGACGAACGATGATGCTACCTGCTAATACAGCTTCACCACCGAAACGTTTTACACCTAGACGTTTTGCTTCGGAATCGCGACCGTTACGAGTCGAGCCGCCAGCCTTTTTGTGTGCCATTAATCTGCTCTCCTAAACCTTAAGCGATACCAGTGATTTTAACATCAGTAAACCACTGACGGTGGCCCTGTTGTTTACGGCTGTGTTTACGACGACGGAACTTAACAATTTTAACTTTCTCGCCGCGACCGTGAGCAACCACTTCCGCTTTAACTTTAACGCCCTCAAGGATTGGAGCGCCAATTTGAATGTTGTCGCCATCAGCGACCATCATGACAGTGTCAAACTCAATAGTTTCGCCAGTTGCTACTTCAAGCTTTTCTAAGCGAATTGTTTGACCTTCGCTGACTCGGTGTTGTTTACCACCACTTTGGAAAACCGCGTACATATAAACTCCGCTTTCCGCACACTCCCAATATGTATAATTTGAGTGCACAATTAAAATATTCACATAGGGCGCGAATTCTACGCAAATTTAGTCGCGATGACAAGTATAGATCGCAAACAACCAGCAAAAAAAAGAGTTTTTTACACAATATTTATTTCAGCCATTTTTAAAGTACAATCTAAATTATAAGAGAGTAAAATCTATGGCATGATCATTTTTTATTAATTATAACGCGCTCATTGGCGAGCCAAAGTCGAAAAACATGAATTTAGAATCTATTATAAAACTCACATCCGCTGATATGGCTGCGGTAAATGACGCAATTCTTTACCAGCTTAATTCAGATGTTTCTTTGATAAACCAGCTTGGTTACTACATCATTAGCGGTGGTGGTAAAAGGATCCGCCCAATGATCGCTGTTCTGACCGGCCGAGCTTTGGATTATCAAGGGGACAAACATATCTCTGTCGCCGCTTTAATTGAATTTATTCATACCGCAACATTATTGCACGACGATGTTGTTGATGAATCCGATATGCGTAGAGGCAAACAAACAGCTAATGCTGTGTTTGGTAATGCTGCAAGCGTGCTGGTAGGTGACTTTATTTATACACGATCTTTTCAGATGATGACGGATCTTGATTCCATGCGCGTGCTAAAGCTGATGTCTAGCGCAACCAATGTCATCGCTGAAGGTGAAGTATTACAATTAATGAATTGTAACGATCCTGACATTACTGAAGATGACTATATGCAAGTTATCTACAGTAAAACCGCCCGTTTATTTGAAGCTGCCTCTCATGCGTCAGCCATCCTCTGCGGAGCCACTCCAGAGCAAGAGAAAGCTTTCCAAGATTATGGTCGTTATCTTGGTACCGCATTCCAGCTGATTGACGATTTACTGGATTATGATGCAGATAATACCCAATTAGGTAAAAATACCGGTGACGATCTGGATGAAGGTAAACCTACTTTGCCTTTACTTCATGCCATGCACCATGGTAACGAAACAGAATCACAACTCATTCGTCAAGCCATTGAAAAAGGTAACGGCCGTCATTTACTCGACACTGTGTTAAAAACGATGAAACAGTGTGGCTCACTGGAATATACCCGCCAAAAAGCGGAAGAAGAAGCCGATAAAGCCATTGAGGCGTTAGCGATTATTCCTGATTCATCTTACAAAGATGCATTAATTGGCCTTGCGCACGTTGCTGTGCAACGACAATCGTAATTTTCATACCTAAACCCCATAAAGTATGAGAAGCCCGTCAGAGCGACTATGTCGACTCTGGGGGGCTTTTTAATTTTTGAACCACTTCTTCATTTTCTCGTTCGATCTCTTCTTGATTGTCAGCATCAATATAGCTAATTAACTTAGCGAGACCTTCTCGTAAAACAAATTTTACGATTTTTTCACGCTCTGATTTTGTTAGCTGATAATAAGCTTCCACCCAGATAAGAAAGGCATCCTGACGCTTAGATAAATATTCTGCAGGAGGCTCATGCGCCGCTAACACGCTCACCACCTCTTCAGGGAGGCTTTTAACCGAGTACTCAACGGCTTTACCTTGTACTCCACGCTTACGGCGATTTTCCCATCCTTCACGGCGTGCCATTAAATTGACCCCTTGTGGAGAATTAGGTAACCCTGCAAGCCCTACTAATTCTTTTGCTGTATACCATTCTTTTTTCATGATCTCATCTCACATTCAACTAAGAGGTTAGTCAGATATCGGTTGCGGATAACGCAATAGCGCGTTCTTTAAAGTCGCTTAATCTTTGACGATCTTTTCTAAAAAACTTCTAATACCATCCCGCAAGATCAGCTCTGTTACTGTTTTTTGTTCACCATCATTAAGTTGTTGGAATGCTTTCACCCAGATAACGAGTGGCTCCTCTTTATTTAGTTTGTAATGTGCTAATGGTTCATAAAGCTCCAGAGCAATTAAAGTTTCTTCTGGTAAACAAGAGTAATGATATTCAACGCCATTTCCTTGTTTATTAGTTCTCTTTTGTTTTAACCAAGATTCACGTTTAGCTTTTGCATTTACACCTTGTGGTGATTTAGGTAATCCACCTATACCCGTCAATTCCATTGCCGTATACCACTCTTTTTTCATTACGTTTCTCTAAAATTGTTATCAACTTCAAAAAAGAAATTATTAAGAAAAAAATCAGAAATATTTTTAGAAAAATAATGTTATTTTATTTTCTAAATAATCAGTTTAATGCTTTTAAGCATTTCTAATAAACTGTTATTTATACCACTAACACAGCATTTAATTTTATAGAAAAAGGATTAAAAATGATTTCAAGGAAATCTGATTGGCATCCTGCCGATATTATTGCCGCACTCAGAAAACGAGGCACAACACTGGCAGCCATCTCTCGCCAAGCTGGTTTAAGCTCTTCAACACTGGCTAATGCACTGTCACGCCCTTGGCCAAAAGGTGAGAAAATCATTGCTGACTTTCTAGGTGTAGCGCCTTCGGAAATTTGGCCCAGTCGTTATTTTCATCCTGAAACAGGAGAATTACTTGAACGGAAGATACGCGACAAAACCAATAATTAACTAATAATTACATATATTATAATTAATAAAAAAAACCGCTGATACACTATCAGCGGTTTTTATTTAAATTTACATTATTTTAAAGCAAAAAAGTTATTTTTTATTTATTAATAAATTCTTCGCCAAGAATTATATCTTTTTTCAATACATCCAACATGCCATTAAGAGATTGTTTTTCAAAATCACTTAATTGACCGATTGGTAGATATTCTTCAACACCATTCTTACCTAAACGAACAGGTTGTGCAAAGAAACGGGCATGTTCACCATCGCCTTCGGTATAGGTGCACTCAATAACATCTTTTTCGCCATTTAAAGCACGGATCAATGAAAGACCAAAGCGCGCAGCTGCTTGTCCCATTGATAATGTGGCTGATCCGCCACCCGCTTTAGCTTCAACAACCTCAGTCCCCGCATTTTGAATACGTTTTGTTAATGCAGCAACTTCTTCATCAGTAAATGACACACCGGCTACTTGAGATAGCAAAGGAAGAATAGTGACACCTGAGTGTCCACCAATGACCGGAACATTCGTTGTTTGTGGATCTTTGCCTTTTAATTCAGCAACAAAAGTATTCGCACGGATAATATCCAGTGTTGTCACACCAAATAGGCGTTTTTTATCATAAACACCGGCTTTTTTCAGTACTTCAGCAGCGATAGCAACCGTAGTATTGACTGGATTAGTAATGATACCAATAAGCGCCTTAGGGCAGTTTTGTGCAACTTTTTCAATAAGATTACGCACGATCCCTGCATTTACATTGAAAAGATCAGAGCGATCCATACCCGGTTTACGGGCAACACCGGCAGAAATTAAAACAACATCTGCATCTTTTAATGCAGGAGAAGGATCTTCGCCAGCAAAACCTTTTACCCTTACTTGAGTAGGTATATGACTTAAGTCCGCTGCAACACCCGGTGTAACCGGAGCGATATCATATAAAGAGAGTTCACTACCAGCTGGAAGCTGATTTTTAAGAAGAAGTGCCAGTGCCTGACCAATACCACCCGCTGCACCGAGAACTGCTACTTTCATTCTGATACTCCTTAGTTTACGAGATAGTGGAACGCCTTTGATATACTCACTATTACGCAACACACCTAGTAAAGAAAACAATTATTTAACAGCTATATTGCATAATAAGGCATTTGTAGTAAAAAATAATACTTCGGTTATTCTAAACAAATTGCTTATCTGTTAATGAGATAGCGGGCACTCTTTTGAGAAATAATTCCAATAAATATCACTAAGAGCTAAACGCGCTATCTCATATTGCATAATCATTTAAGATTATCATTTAGTTAACAAATTATTTACCTAATCAAGATTATCGCATTCAATATCGAGAAATAAAACTTTTTTGAGTTAACACACAAAAACACACATCAACCAAGAAGAGAAACAAGATTAACGGAGCTAATGTTGCATAAAAATTCACTTCTCTGCATAATGTGCGAGTTATTGATAACTCACTAAAGGTGAACTATGCGCACTCCTTCTAAGCAAGAAGACTTGGTTAAAGCATTTAAAGCCCTGCTGAAAGAAGAAAAATTCAGTTCACAAGGCGAGATTGTAACTGCATTACAAGAAGCTGGTTTTGATAATATTAACCAGTCTAAAATCTCTCGTATGCTAACAAAATTTGGCGCAGTAAGAACGCGTAATGCCAAAATGGAGATGGTTTACTGCCTGCCAACAGAACTTGGTGTACCTACAGCAAGTAGCCCATTGAAAAATTTGGTACTTGATATTGACCATAACCACTCAGTAGTGGTTATTAGAACCAGCCCCGGTGCCGCACAGCTTATTGCACGTTTATTAGATTCTTTAGGTAAAGCAGAAGGGATCCTCGGAAGTATCGCTGGTGATGACACTATTTTTTCTACACCCGCGCCAGGATTCTCAACAGAAGAACTACGAGATGCGATTTTAAACCTATTTGATCAGGAATTATAAATAGCGACTTCAGGAAAATAGGTCATAAACAGTAAGCCACTGAAATTTCAGTGGCTTACTTATTTAAATTAATATTGATCCACAGATGATTTTGGTGTGGCTAATTTCGCCAGGAGTTTTTCATGTATACCACCAAAGCCACCATTGCTCATGATCAAAATATGATCACCCGGTTTAGCTTCTTTAGCAACCATCTCCACTAATGTATCAATATCCGTGCTCCAACGAGCAGGCTGTACACACTTCTCAGCAATATCACTGACTAACCATTGAATGTTAGGTGGCTGAAATAAGAAAACTTCATCAGCACGTCCCAATGCCGGGGCGATATCATCTTTACTGATCCCCATCTTCATCGTATTAGAGCGAGGTTCTAATACCGCAATAATACGTGCTGTTCCGCCAACTTTACTACGTAGCGCTTCAAGGGTTGCTAAAATCGCCGTCGGATGATGGGCAAAGTCATCATAAACACTCACTTGATTTACTTCACCCCGTAACTCTAAACGACGACGGGCGTTAATAAATTTATTGAGTGCTGCGCATGCATCTACCGGTAATACACCAACGTGGTGAGCTGCCACAATGGCCATTAAGCCATTTTGCATATTGTGTTCACCCGAAAGTCCCCAACAAACCTCACCGACTTGCTCACCTTTATGGAACACTGCAAAGTGGCTACTGTCATTACTGATCTTTTTCGCCTGCCAATCACCCGTCTCACCGGTGTACTCTTCCTCACTCCAACATCCCATACCAATGGTCTGTTTTAAGTTCAGATCGTTATCAGGCATGATAATTTTGCCACTGCCCGGCACAATACGGACTAAATGATGAAACTGTTTTTGAATCGCCGTTAAATCATCAAAAATATCCGCGTGATCGAATTCCAGATTATTTAAGATAAGCGTACGTGGCGAGTAATGAACAAATTTAGAACGTTTATCAAAGAAAGCACTGTCATACTCATCAGCTTCAATAACAAAAAACGGGCTTTCCCCCAATTGTGCTGAAACTTGAAAGTTACCCGGCACACCACCAATTAAAAAACCAGGTTGATAACCACAATCTTCTAAAATCCAAGCCAGCATACCTGCCGTAGTCGTTTTACCATGGGTACCCGCAACGGCCAAAACCCAACGCTCAGGCAAAATATAGTCATGTAACCATTGTGGCCCTGATGTGTAAGGCAATCCTTTTTCAAGTACCGCTTCAACACAAGGATTCCCTCGAGTCATCGCATTGCCAATAATCACCATGTCAGGAGCAGGTTCTAATTGTTGTGGATCATAACCTTCGATTAGCTCAATGCCTTGATTTTCCAATAATGTGCTCATTGGAGGATAAACATTTGCATCAGAGCCAGTTACTTTATGCCCTTTCGCTCGAGCTAAGATGGCAAGACTTCCCATAAAGGTGCCACAAATACCAAGAATATGAATGTGCATGAATTTCTTTCCAATAGCATGAAGTTGGTCACTATTCTAACCATCAAAAAGCAGATTAGAAACGGATTAACCTTTGAATCATGCGATTCTTTGGATAAACTTGCCACTAATAAGGAAACTTTTTTCCTTTTTATATTTTATCCATTCACATTCAGGACCCACGTCATGAAAACATTAGGCGAATTTATCGTCGAGAAACAACAAGATTTTCCCCATGCAACTGGCGAATTAACGGCATTACTGTCAGCCATTAAGCTTGGGGCTAAAATTATTCACCGTGATATTAATAAAGCTGGGTTAGTCGATATTCTTGGCACTAACGGTGTTTCTAATGTTCAAGGTGAAGCCCAGATGAAACTGGATCTTTACGCGAATGAGAAACTAAAAGCAGCACTTAAAGCTCGTGGTGAAGTTGCGGGGATCGGTTCGGAAGAAGAAGACGATATCGTTATCTTTGAAGGTGATCGTGCGGAAAATGCCAAGTATGTGGTATTAATGGATCCATTGGATGGTTCTTCTAATATCGATGTAAACGTTTCCGTTGGTACTATTTTCTCTATTTACCACCGTATTACGCCTATTGGCCAACCTGTGACACTAGATGATTTCCTGCAACCCGGTAATCGCCAAGTTGCTGCGGGTTATGTCGTTTATGGCTCATCTACTATGTTGGTTTACACTACCGGTTGTGGTGTACATGCCTTTACTTACGATCCTTCTTTAGGGGTTTTCTGTTTATCTCACGAAAGTGTTCATTTTCCGCCTACCGGAAATATGTATTCAATCAATGAAGGTAACTACATTAAATTCCCATTAGGGGTAAAAAAATACATCAAGTATTGCCAAGAGCAGGATGCAGCGACTAACCGTCCTTATACAACTCGCTATATTGGCTCTTTGGTTGCGGATTTCCATCGTAACTTGCTCAAAGGGGGGATTTATATTTACCCAAGTACGGCAAGTCATCCAAATGGTAAATTACGCTTACTTTATGAATGCAACCCAATGGCATTCCTCGCGGAACAAGCGGGTGGTAAAGCCAGTAATGGTAAAGATCGTATTTTAGATATCAAACCAACAGAGTTGCACCAACGCATGCCATTCTTTGTGGGTACTAAAGCGATGGTCGAACAAGCAGAAGCATTTATGGCTCAATATCCAGACGAAGAATAAATTTTCTTTTTGTCAGGATATAGTTAAACCGGGCTTAATTAACGCGTCCGGTTTTTTCATCTCTCAAAATAGCTAATTCGTGTATTTGTTGCTTATTTTTACCTCAAAAGGCAACCTGTACGGCAAAAAACGGGTATTGTTAAAAACTTTTCGCTATACTACGAGCCACGTCAAATTAATTTTTCATAGGAAATTTTTTATGAGCCTGAATCATGTTCCTGCTGGTAAAGAACTACCAGAAGATATCTATGTTGTTATTGAAATTCCAGCCAATGCTGATCCAATCAAATACGAAGTTGATAAAGAAAGTGGTGCACTGTTCGTTGACCGTTTTATGTCAACAGCGATGTTCTACCCATGCAACTACGGTTACATCAACAACACATTATCTTTAGATGGTGATCCAGTAGACGTTCTGGTTCCAACTCCATACCCATTACAACCAGGTTCAGTCATTCGTTGCCGTCCTGTTGGCGTACTGAAAATGACTGATGAATCAGGTGAAGATGCAAAACTGGTTGCTGTACCACACACTAAACTAAGTAAAGAATACGATCATATTAAAGATGTGAACGATCTACCTGAATTATTAAAAGCTCAAATCAAACACTTCTTCGAACATTACAAAGATTTAGAATCTGGTAAATGGGTAAAAGTTGATGGTTGGGAAGGCGTAGAAGCGGCTAAAGCTGAAATTCTGTCTTCTTTTGAACGCGCAAAAAAATAATTCTGTGTCATTAGAATTAGCGTTGCTAAGTAATCCATTGGTTGCTTAGCAAAAATAAGCCCACTTCAAATGTGGGCTTATTTTATGATTATCTCTTTTTTATGGTTTAACCGCATAATAAGCATTACGCCACTCACCAAGGTGATCGCCATAGCGATTATCATCAATATATATACTGTCGAAATATTCCCTGTAGAGAAAAAGAGCAATCCCCCAACAATGGGCAAAATCAGTTGATTAAACAAAATAATCAGTGAGGAAATGCTAGCTAATTGTGTCACAGGAATAATTTCTATTCTTAACATCCGTAAAATATTCCCTGAAAAAACCTTACCAATAATGGATAGGGCATAAAAGAGAATAAAAGCCGTGATATCATGTTGAAAAATAACCAATAGAAAAGAACTTATTGTGATGATACAAATTGATAGAGACATTAATAATTTTCGATTTAAATAATGGGTTAGATAACCATATAAATAAGTTCCTATCACGCCACAGATCCCCGCAGAAATATCAATAAAGCCATAATATTTAATGGGTAAATTCATCGATTGGTCGATCAACGCCGCCCCACTCGACTCAATTAATCCATCAAACATATTATTGCCGATAGCAATTAAAATAGAAAAAACCAAAATAGGAGACGTAAAAATCACCACTATCCTTTTCGTCACCTGTAATGTCTCTGTTAGGCTATGTAACTGAGTGGCAGATTGGCGCTGTTTTGGTACTAGGTAAAAGAACAAAAAGAACACGGCGTTAATGAAATAAAATAGACAGGGAATAATCAGTAAATAATGGTAACCATAATCAATAAATAACATGCCGATTAATGGGCCAATGATCATGCCCAAAAAATCCATTCGAGACATTATATTAATATGATGTTCTTTATGGCGACTCATCAAGGCAATAATTTTTTCATATGAAATCAGTGTCTGTGAATTACCAATAGATATTAAGCTACCCACTAATCCAAAACTAATTGCAATAACTAAATCAGAGGAAAAATCTACTATTAATAAAAATAAACAACCGATAATTTTACAGCTATCGGAAATAACAGAAACAGGACGGACACCTAGACCATCAATATATTGACCAATAAGCGGTATTAAAAAAATACGTGGTAACCACCATAAAGCGTATGTCAATCCTGCATATTCAATGCTTGTTGTTAATTGATAAACAATAACAGGTGTCAAAAAAACCATTAGACCATCTGCACTTAATACCAAAAAAAGCATATAGAAAAAGACAATACGCATAATAGAGGTTACACCTTTTCTTTAATTAATACTTTAATAGGCTGATTATTTTCATCATAAACAATAATCGATTTTGGGGTATGATGGGTGGGCTTATGTTTCATTAACGCTTGTTGTTTAGAAACAAGAAATTGATAATAGGTTAAATCTGCTGCTATTTTATTAACACGATAAGCTTGATAATTTTTATTAGCGATTTTCCAATCAATCACGTCATGACCCGGAATATATTCTTTTTCTTCGTCCAAATAGATAACAGGTCGATTGACAGTAATGATATTCGCCATATTAAATAAGGCATGGGCAACACCACAGGGGATCACTAACTCAATATTGGGTGCCGGATCAAAAACCATTTCATCTTCATAAAATAGCGTAGGCGAATCTTCACGCATATCCACCAGCTTAATAGTGATTTTACCCGAGGTATTTCCTAAAAAAGTTAAATGATCTTCTTGCCCTAAATGTAATCCATAAGAGTCGAAATCATAAGCCTCCTGACCATGTTCAACTAGATACATAGGGGATTGTCGCGTTAATGGGACAATGCCACTCTCTTTGCCCGTATGCAGGGTCGCCATTTCACGAAATTCAACACCTAAAATAGTGGATGTAGGTAATGATTGTTTTTGAATATCGGCAATTTTCTCTCGCAACCTTACATTAATTTCATCGCCATTATCTAAGCGAATTTTACGAGTTTCAGAGTGTAAAAATCGATGTTGGCTTAACCACTGCTGTTGTATCTCAGCAACTCGATAGTAGACCAGCGCCGAAGCTTCTTCTGTCATCGGCTCATAGCCTTCAATCTCATTAATATCGATATCTTCCGGTAAATTTATCACATCATTATTAGGTGACCAGTTTAATGTTTCACTTGCTAATTGCTCGATAGTAGGTAAAAAAAGAGAGTAGCTATTTAAGGTAAAAACATTTTCTAGATGGGAAAAAGTATGAGCAACTCCAGGGGGAATAATAAGTGTTCTTGCGGATGATGGGGTTATCTCCAAACTTAATTCTGATTTAAATGTCGGTGAGTTTTTACGACAATCAATAAATTTAGCCAGTATCTTTTGTTTTTTATCACCTAAAAAGGTGAGTGTATCTTGCTGGCCAAGATGAATGCCATACTGCCCATATTTAAATTCGCTTTTACCGTGATAAACAATATTAATAGGATAGGTTGTTGCGAAAGGAATAACATAAGACTGATGTTTTCCATTATTCACTCGCCAGCGTTTAATCCAATGTAATCCGACAATATTAATATCTTTATTAAGTTCATTAATATCCTTATTCACTATTGTCTCCTTTTATTTAAAAAGCAGCCTTACGGCTGCTTATTGATTAAAGACTGACGACTTCGATATCATAACCAAGTGACTTCGCACTTTTTAGTAACGCATCTAAGCTAGTGGTGTTTAATTTTAAATACTTATCATCAGCAGGTGCATTTTTAATACCTGCAAGATAAGCTAATTTATCTAATGCTTCTGTTGCAACAGTTTTAGTTTGTAGCATCATATCCGTAAAACGACGATTGACTATATTATGTTTTACATCTTTTGGCGGATTATTATAAAGTTGAGTAATATCGTTTAATTTGTCCATAAATTACCTTATTTCGCTATTTAATAATAAGTCGTTATCTCTTTCCTTCTTAAGCAAAACTGTTTTAACACTGAAGTTATTTTTCTGTCAATCCGCTCTACCATTAATTATTTTCATATCAATTTAGATAAAAAACGAAGTAATAATTATTTATTTAAATTTTAAAATATAAATACTAATTTTAGTAAAAATAAAAAAGCTCGATATATATCGAGCTTTTTTAATCATTATTGAGTCAGCTTTCGTAAGCCTATTACTCTTCTTCGTGGCGTTTTAGCCAATCTCCACTTTTGATTTCTCGCAACCCATCAACTGGCTTTTGATAAAGATAGATCCAAGCACTACCATAAGGTGTTGATATCAACTGACGCTTGTAATCTTGATCATTTTTTTTCAGTTCATCAAGCTCCGTCAAAATGGAAGGCGTGATCCGATAAACTTCACATTCTATTTCACCATCACCTTCAACCACAGCAGGATAAAACCCTAAATCATAGAGTTTATACCCCGCTAATTTATACTCACCTAATAGCTGTGCGTAGGTCATCCAGTGATGGTTACCCTGATTTCGCCGTAAACTTCCATAAACAATAATTCGCATATAAATTAAAACTCAAATTGATAAAGCAGATCTATTGCCTGATTCATACCAGACACTGCTTGTAAATACAACCTGGGCATCAAGCGATAACGTAATGTTAACGTCGCTAGCGAATCAAATATACCCATCCCATACTTCACTTGTAAATCATCGGTTATCTTACCACTGACGACAACTTGTGAACTATCCCCTACACCTTGTGTATCTAACGCTAAATCAGAAATACCAAAGGTTTCGCCAATACGTCCTACGAGTTGTCCACTTTGTCCAACACCTAATCCTATTAGCATGGCTGTCATTTGTGCTGAATCAGAATCACCACTTGCTAATCCTTCACCTCTTAACAAGTAGGATAATGCTTCTTGTTGTGTTTTGGCCGGCTCAGAGAATATTTCCACTTTCGGCTTATCCGCAAGCCCGGTGACTTTAACCCCAGCAATGACATTATCTGCCGTATTATCAGGGTTACGTATCGCTTCAATATTTAAGTATGGCTGATCAACCGGCCCTGAGAACAAGATTTGCCCTTTACGTACTTGTAAATCTTGTCCATAAGCTTTGAATTCCCCGCGAGGAATATCCACTTGACCATTTAATCCCAACCCTTGTTTACTTTGAGCAACTTTTAATGCCCCTGTTAATCTGGCTTTCAACCCAAAGGCATCTAATGTGACATCATCGCCAATATTAATCGCCAAATTACTTTGAATAGGTATAGAAGTCTGCTTTGGTGCTATAGGTTGTAATTCTTTATCCAACATCACTTCATCAGAAGAGGCCGACACCGCAGACTCGGGTAATTCCTGCACCACGATACGAGCCCAAGGGATATCAATACGACCATCTAATTTAAGCAAATGTGGATTAGCTTCAAAAACTAAGTCTGGGTTAACATCAATACGGACCATTGGTGGTAATGACACACGCAGTTTGTTGCCATTCGCAGCCACCACGGCACGCCACTCATCTAGTTTGCGCCAGTCCGCATTCCCCGTCAGATTTAAATAACCTTCCGGTGTTTCGATTCTACCGCTTAAATCAGAAGTCGCACCATTAAAGCGAATATCGACATTCCCTTTGGTGATGTCAAATGGGATCCAGTGACCAACTACTTTTAACTGGTTAATACCAAACTGCCCAAATAGCAATGGTGATTGTGCATTCCCTCCTAAACGTAGCTGTGCCCCTACACTACCTTGCGCTATTTCACCTTTACCCAAGAAAGGCTTAATCAGATCTAATGTCAGGCTATCAATATCAACCGTACCTGATAATTGACGTGTTTTTTCTAGATCAGCAACATTGATATGGCCTTTAAAGTCACCATTACCGGCAATACTAATTAACCATTGCAAGGTCGCTTTACCATTATTGATACCCGCATTTAACGTAACTGCATCAAAATCAATAGGTAATACCGTACCATCGACATTTTGTTTTACACCAACGCCCTGACCTTTAAGGTTAACTGACGCTTTAGGTAATCCGCCTTTCGCATTCCAAGTTGCCGTAGCATCTCCCGTAAAGACACCGCGTAGCGCAGTTTCAGGAGGTAAGAATGGTTTTATCATGGCTAAATCAAAACGCGTTAAAGTGATTGCCGCACTACCACTCTCACCTACAGTGATCTCTTTAGGTACACACAGTTGTGCATTAGGATTTACCCAGCAATGTGAACCAATCGTCACTTGCTGTTTTTCCGCTAATAAATTTAGCGCCATCGCTTTATTTAAACGCCATTCGCCTACAGGCGTATCAAATGCGGTATTGTTAAGTGTGCCTTGCCACTGCTGTTTTTCTTTATCAAACGAGCCGGCTAATGTCAGGCCACCCGATACGGGTTCCCCATCCATTTTCAAGGTAAGCTTATGCTGTTTTTCTGTCCCTGCCGCATCTAGCGTTAATTGACGAATAATTAAATCAGCCTGTTTTAACTGACGTGCTGTAATTGCCAGTTTGCCACTGATCACGTCATCTGACTGAATGTCACCTTTAACCACAACTGACCCAACACTGAGCTGATCTTGCCATTTGATCCCTTGTGCATTGATATCAGCAATAATTTTCGGCTTATTAATATCACCGCGAACATTCACTTTCCCTTTAATAACGCCCGCTAACCCCGGCACTAAACCATTTAACCCCGGTGCATTGATGTTCGCATCAAGCGCCCACTGATCACCTAAGTGCCCCGCAATATCGAGATTATTTTTACCTAGAATTAAGGTTAATTGAGGAATATTCCATTGCCCCGAATCATTACCATAGGCGTTTCCTCGCGCCTTAATAAGATTATTTTTTAAATTACCATCTAAGGTAATTTCAGGCACTCGCAGTTGCCAACTTCCTCCATACAGGCTACCCGTTGTGGCAATACGTCCATCTAATTTCGCTGGCATATCGGGATATTGTTTAGCTGTATTAATACCAGAGATAGTCAATAATGCATTCCAGCTAATCGCCTTACTCCAATCTGCCACACCGGTAATATCCGCATGACCTTGTAATGCAGCTAAACGCAAACGAGTGAGTGCTATTTTCTCTTCATTCCCTTTAGCGTCTAGGGTCAATTTGGCTGGCGGGATCTCTTGTCCTTCAATATTAGAACGTAATGAAAGATCATAATTATCCGTCTGCCCATTAAGACGTAGTCGAGTATCATTAAGTTGATACTGCACATCTCCCGTTAAAGGCCAGCGCACTTTTTGGCTCTCTAAGGTTAATTTTAGTGGAAGATGTGCTTTAGCGAGCTCAGCTTGTGCATCAAGGCTTGCGGTAACAGTTCCTGTTAAAGAGAGTGCGAGTTTTAACTCATCAAGTATCGCACCTTGTAAAGACAGTGTCGCTTGCTGATCTTTAAACTCTTCCAATCCTGCCATCTCACGAAGCATCGCTTGCATATCTAGATTAACCGGCCACTGTTTATCCAGTGTAATTTGACCGTTTAAACTGACTTTGCCTTCTGGCGCATCAATACTGAGCCTAGTGAGATTAACCTGTTGACCTTGCGTATTGGCTTGAAAAGAGAGTTGATTAATAGTCACAGGCGTATCACCACTAACTTGTAACTGTTTACCTTCTATCCCCTCCACATTGATATCAACAGGAATAATAATTTCGGGTAACTGCGCTAATAAAGGCTTGGCGAAAATTGTCTTAATAGTGTCAGCTAGTGCCTGCTCTTGCTCTTGCGGTGTTTTAGGCTCCGCTTGAGGCGTCGTTGCTGCAACTTCTTTTACATCTTGCGCCATGGCGGCAACACTACCGTCTTCGGGTGTTTTCGGTAACGCCACCAACAAATCATTAATGACTGTCGGTTTTAAGGTGACTTGACGCCCTTCCCATTGTGCTGCCGTAGTAAACTCATTGAGTGATAGGGCCATATCATCAATTTGTACACGCGTATTGGCTAATGAGAGAGAGTTTAAATAGATAGGTAAAGGGGCATTAAGCTCAGTTAAAGGCTCAGAAGGGGGTGTTTCTTGTGCTGGAGGGAGTGCACTGGTATCTACATTGACGATAACATCACGTGTGCCTAAGGCCTCAACACACAGTTGTTTATCCTTCAAGCAGCTTAAATTTAAGCCTAGTGATAACTCCCCCACATTGACATCTACACCCGGCATTTGATACTCAACACCCGTTAAACGTAAATCTTGCCAACCGCCATTAACACTGTTAATGGTTAAACCTGGCACCCAACGAGCTGCACTATTAATGGCAAAATGTAGCCCTGATTGCGTCCCTAAAATCCATGCAAGAGCACCTAAAACCAGTAAAATGATGATAAGTAGCGTTAGTGTTATCCTTTTCAACCACTTCATCATAACTCAGCTCCTAACCCAATATAAAACTGTAACTTACGCTCTTCACCACTATTGACTGGAACGGCTAAATCAAACTTTACAGGCCCTACTGGAGATGCCCAACGAACCCCCGCACCCGCACCTGTTTTAAAATCACTTTTCGTAAAATCGTTAACGGCTTCACCACTATCAACAAATACAGCTCCCCACCAATTTCCAGTTACGTTATATTGGTATTCAGCAGATCCCGTTAGCATTCTTGATGCCCCTGTTAATTTACCTTTGCTATCTTCCGGTGAAATACTTTGGTATTTATAACCCCTAATACTTCTATCGCCACCAGCAAAGAAACGTAATTCGGGTGGTACTTTCTCAAATTGATTCGTTTCAATCCAGCCAAACGTCCCTCTGACCACAAAACGGTGGCCTTCCCAAGGCGTGCGTATCCACACTTGCTGAGCTTGTAGGGCGAGAAATTCAACATCAGATCCCCATATTTTATTGGAATAATCGACTGAATAACGTTGGCTATCCCCCCAATAAGGCATCATGCCACCCCGTTGGCGTACGCGACTTGCATTCGCACCAGGATAAAGCAACATGGTTGTATTGGTAACATCACCTTGGGTAAAGTGGCTCAGACTCCAGCGGGTATTAATACTGTATTGCCATCCCGTTGACATATCCCAGTTACGAGAAACGTTCAGTGTGGTGGTATCCGAACGAGTATCATTTAAATCTGTACGTTTATAGCCGCCTTGAATGCCATAATATTGTTCTAATGGGTTAACTTTTAATGGAATTTTATAATTAGCACCAATAGATTGCTCAGGCTTAGAAATACTCATATTCGATGTTAAACTATGGCCCCTAGAATTTATCCAAGGTTTATCCCACTGCATATTTAATCGAGGTCCGACATCTGTGGCAAAACCGCCCCCTAGCTCCATATAGTTACGTGAACGAGGGGTAACAACGGCATCCATTGGTAGCAAATAATTGCCTTCACTACGTGCTTTAGCGATATTAGGTGTGACAACCGCCGAATTAAACCATCCTGTGGCAGCTAAGCGTCGGTTAAACTCTGCCAAATCTTCAGAAGAGTAATATTCCCCTTCTTTAAAAGGCACAATATTTTGTAGGTAGTCTTCACGAATTTGTGAGCCAGTATAATTCACTTTACCAAAACGGTAACGTTCACCACTATTAAAGACAAAATCCCAATACGAGGCATGATTATCTAAAGAAACACCGAGCTGGCTTTTTTCCATATCTGCATCAAAGTAACCACGACGAATAGCAAGCCCTGTTAACGAGCCTTTTAATTTTTCATATTCGGCATGATTTAACACACTATCAAGAGGGGGGGTGTTTTCTTTAATCACTTTGGCATATTGTTCATCTGTTTTAGCTCCCCCTTCCAGTACAATATTGACCCCTTTTAACAGTACGGGAATACCAAGCTCAACCTTTGCTGTTAATACAGGGCGTGTCGGAGGGGTATTTTCTTGATAAGAGAAAGTGACCGTTGGCTGATAATAACCTAAAGGCCGTAGGCCCTCTTTAATTGCCTTTTCAACACGCGCACGAAAACGCCCGTCTGGTGCAACTTCTTCTGTTGTTATGTTTGATAGCTGGACTCGTACATTCTTTTCGAGTTGCCCTTCTAAACCTTCTACTTTTAAACGTAAATTTGCCCCATAAGCAAAAGACGTTATAGAAGACAGACAGAGAACGTAGATAACGGAGTATCTCGGCACGTTTTCTCCTCAATATTATTTATATCATTCGGTAATTGACGACAAATAGTTTTAAGCTTTATTGTAGATTTAGTTTATAACAATATTAAACCTTTACCATAGTAAAGCGTTTACAAATATAAAATTTGGAGTTTACCTTGCAACATAAAGCTTATCATCCTGAGCATGCCGTAATCGGCAGCACAACGCCATTAGAAATTTCTGCTAATCATGCCGTCAATGGGCATTCTATCCGTGAGATCCCAGAAAATATGCAAATTGCTTATTTTGCCATGGGCTGCTTTTGGGGCGTTGAACGCCTATTTTGGCAACAACCCGGTGTTTATAG
This sequence comes from Proteus sp. G2609, assembly GCF_963896135.1. NCBI lineage: Bacteria > Pseudomonadati > Pseudomonadota > Gammaproteobacteria > Enterobacterales > Morganellaceae > Proteus > Proteus sp. G2609. The sequence continues at coordinate 58,285 of NZ_CAWQNB010000004.1, forward strand.
CACAAGTGCCGGTTATAGCGGTGGTGTAACAGAAAATCCCACCTATGAGCAAGTTTGCCAAGGCCGTACCGGTCATGCAGAGGTCGTTCGTGTGGTATTTGATCCGACCCTTATCAGCTATCAACAATTATTGGCTATTTTTTGGGAGAATCATGACCCTTCCCAAGGTATGCGCCAAGGTAATGATATTGGTAGCCAATATCGCTCGGCCATTTATACCCTAACCCCAGAGCAATATGCACAAGCTATTGAGTCAAAACAACGTTATCAACAAGCTATCAATAGTGAAGGGGCACATAAAGAGATCACCACTGAAATACAACCTGCCGGACCTTTCTATTTTGCTGAAGATTATCATCAGCAATACCTATTTAAAAACCCTCAAGGTTATTGTGGACTTGGTGGCATTGGTATCTGTTTTCCACCGGCAAACTAACACTAGCAGAAAATAGCAGGGCGATGATATAATTACGCCCTCTTATCTATCTTTGTGTCTATTTTTATAAAATAGTCTATCACAATATATTGATTTATCTTCGATTATTAACACTCAAGTATTACCCTCTGGATTTAATACTCTGGGTGATGTGAGCCTTATATGCTTAATAGTTTACTCATTGTGCTTTTGCTGTGTGCCATTAGCGCCTTTTTTTCGCTGTCTGAAATATCACTGGCGGCCTCCCGTCGTATTAAACTCAAACAGTTGGTTGACGAAGGAAATATCAACGCCGCTCGTGTATTAAAAATGCAAGAAACCCCCGGTATGTTTTTTACCGTGGTACAAATTGGTCTTAACGCCGTTGCCATTTTGGCGGGTATTGTCGGTGAATCTGCTTTTTCTCCCGCATTAAAAGATCTCTTTTCCCGCTTTTTAGAAGCACCTCTCGCGCAACAATTAGGATCGGTCTGTTCATTTATTATCGTCACATCAATGTTTATTCTGCTTGCCGATTTAACTCCTAAACGTATCGGCATGATCAAGCCAGAAGTCATTGCACTGAAAATTGTTAATCCTATGCGTTTTTGTCTCGCCTTATTCCGCCCTTTAGTTTGGTTGTTTAATGGCATGGCAGATCTTATCTTTAAACTATTTAAAATCCCGATGGTAAGAAATGAAGATATTACATCTGATGATATCTTTGCGATTGTCGAAGCCGGTGCAGTAGCGGGGGTATTACGTAAACAAGAGCACGAATTAATTGAAAATGTCTTTGAATTAGAATCACGTACCGTACCATCAGCCATGACACCACGTGAAGATGTTGTCTACTTTGATCGCGAAGAGACAGAAGAAGATATTAAGCATAAAATTGCCACCCAGCCCCACTCTAAATTCTTAGTTTGTGAAGGGGATATTGACCATATTATTGGTTATGTAGATTCAAAAGAGCTACTCAACCGTGTGATCAATGGGCAAAGTCTCAACCTCAAAGAAGGTGTGCATATCCGTAAAGCCCTTATTATTCCGGATACCTTAACTTTATCTGACATGCTAGAAAGCTTTAAAACCTCAGGGGAAGATTTTGCCATTATTCTCAATGAATACGCGATGGTGATGGGCGTTATCACCTTAAATGACGTGATGACCACTTTAATGGGCGATCTGATTGGCCCGGGTCAAGAAGAGCAAATCGTCAGTCGTGATGAGCATTCATGGTTGGTTGAAGGTGGAACACCTATTGATGATGTTATGCGGGCATTAGATATTGATGATTTCCCGGATTCTAGCAATTACGAAACCATTGCAGGGTTTATGATGTTCCGTTTGCGTAAGATCCCCAAACGTACTGACTATGTGAAGTTTGCAGGTTATAAATTTGAAGTGGTGGATATTGATAACTATAAAATTGATCAACTGCTTGTCACTAAAATTGATGATATTCCGCCAGTAAAACCGGTTTTGCAAGAAGCAATACCTGCTCCTCAAACAACGACAGAAGTGCCATTTGAGCACGAAGAGCATAAAGCCTAAATCAACTGGTAACAAACTGAAATTAATAACTGAGTCTTATCGTAAAAGCACAAGATATAGACTCAGTTATCTATCAGATAAAAGTTAGCCCATTTCAGCTTTGAGTAAAACCACCTGCTGGTTAACTTCACTCATCACATTAAAATGCAGCTTATCTTTTATTTTCGGCAATAAAATTTTACCGTAATCGAACTCAAATGCGCCCATTCCTTTGATATAAAACCGTCCACGAAATAACGTCTTAACGTAGAGAGCAATTTTTTCTGGGTTATAGCGATTGAAGATCTTCATCTTTCAGTTAGTCTCCCATGCTCAGTTGTGAATTTAATCAGTCATAAAGACCGATCTTTATATACCAAATTTAAAGACCTAATTATAAGTACTAGGTTCCATTTATTTAAATTTCTTATCTATTTTTACACTTATTGACAGTAAAGAAGATAAGTCGAGACTGTGAATACTTTATCTTACACCCTATATGTTAAAAAAATGTATCAACAATGAGGTATTATTCTTTTTTAGCCTCTATGCTTAAATAGCCGATAAAGTCGAATTTAATAATAGGACAATAACGATGCACAAAATAACCTTGGCTGCACTTTTGCTTAGCACATCTACATGGGTATTTGCCCATAATATTACTGAAGATGCCCTACTACCGGCGATCTCTGTGAGTGACAAAGGGGAGCTTCTTTATGATGGTGCCAAAGATAAATTTAGCTATCAAAATTGGAATAGCGGACTACTTAGTGGCAAAGTACGCACAATTCAACATATCGCTGGGCGTAGTAAGGCTAAAGAGATGAATGCGCCACTGATTGAAGCCATCAAACAAGCCAAATTTCCACAAAATAGTTATCAGACAACCACTATCATCAATACTGATGATGCTATCTTTGGTACTGGGCCTTTTGTTCGCGGTAGTGTTGAAGACAGTAAAAAAGAGTTTCCTTGGTCACAATTTATTGTTGATGCTGATGGTGTAGCGCAAAAAGGTTGGGGACTAGAAAAAGAGAGTTCAGCAATTATTGTGCTGGATAAACAAGGAAAAGTTCGTTTTGTCAAAGAAGGTGTATTAAGTGGTGCAGAAATAACTTCCGCCATTAACCTTATCAATGACTTAATTAAAGAATAGTATTTAAATCATCTGTATCGGAGCCCTTTAAACTTAAGGGCTCTGCTCTCGTTATCATTAGAAAATAGAAACTCTAAAACCAGGATTTATCAGTGATTCTCTCGGTGAATAATCAAGTGTCACCCCTTTCCAATCGGTAACATGTGCCCCTGCGGCTATCGCAATAGCGTGTCCTGCTGCAGTATCCCATGTATGAGTAGGTCCAAAACGCGGATAAAGCTGAGCTTTTCCTTCTGCCACTAGACAAAATTTTAATGAAGATCCAACAGCCACCGTTTGGTGCTCACCCAATTGCGATAAATATTCTTTTAATTCATCATCTTGATGAGAACGACTAATAACAATCACGGGGGGTTCAGCACGGCTGACTTTTATTGGTAAACGCTGACCACAGGTTTCTTTCCATGCCTGTTTATTGGCTGCTGAGTAGAGAATATTTTGTACTGGTGCATACACAACACCTAATACCGGCACACCCTGTTCAATCAACGCAATATTAACCGTAAACTCACCATTTTTATTGATAAACTCTTTGGTACCATCGAGGGGATCAATCAGCCAATAACGTTGCCAATGGCGACGTTCTTCCCACGCAGGAGGATCTTCTTCAGATAATTGAGGAATATCTGGCGCAATACTGGCAAGTCCTTGCTTAATAATTTGATGGGCGGCTAAATCTGCTGCAGTAACCGGTGAATGGTCACTCTTTTCCTGTACTTCAATTGGCGCTGATTGTTGATAAATTTGCATTATCGCCTGACCCGCTTGGCGGGCTAATTCGCTGACTTGTTCTAACATAATGCACCTCACTTATTTTTATAAGAATGGTACTCACTCTTATAAAAATCAATTATCTTGCACTCTCTTTACTCTAGTATAGAGACAAAAATAGCCGGAAAAAACCGGCTATAGTGTTATTTTTTGCAGAAGAAGAAATTATAAAATTTCTAATAGTTCTACTTCGAAAACTAATGTTGCAAAAGGAGGAATAGCCGCCCCCGCACCACGTTCACCATAAGCTAATTGGTAAGGAATATATAATTCCCATTTAGAGCCTACTGGCATCAAGGTTAATGCTTCAATCCATCCTGCAATCACCCCATTAACAGGGAATTCTGCTGGCTGACCACGCTGTACTGAGCTATCAAATACCGTACCATCGATTAAACGACCAGTATAATGCACACGAACATGATCAGTACGAGCTGGAATAGCGCCATCTCCTGCTTTCAGTACTTTGTACTGTAAACCAGATTCAGTAACCTGCACGCCTTCTTTTTTTACATTTTCTGCTAAGAATACTTTACCTGCTTCTGCCAGTGCTGCTTGACGCTCTTGACGAACTGCTTCAGCACGCTCATGCATAGTACGTAAAGCATTGTGTAACGTTTCAACAGGTACAGAAGGAGTATTGCCTTCTAACGCGTCAGTCAAGCCGGCAAGCAGTGCTGCTGGCTCTAATCCTTGGAGACCTGATTCAGTCAGTTGTTGACCGACTTGCAGACCAATACCGTAACTTGCCTGCGATTCAATAGAATCAAATGATGGTTTTGACATGAAAAAATACCTGTTTTTATGAAAGTTAGTGCCAAGAATAACAGTGGTAAGCTAGAGCGTAAACCTCCCGTCTTGGCTAATCGCGATTATTCGTCGAAAACGCGATAAATTTGCGCTATTTGTCATGGATATTGACCTTTCTTGACGATATTTTTCAGACTTTTTTTCACAAGCCCCTCACACAAGCATATAATTAAAGACAAGGTAGCTCTGTTAACCCAGCGCTCAATATCAATATATATGTTCAGAGAGGTACGAAGTGAAAATAACTGACAATCCCTATTTCCGTGAACAAGGATATATTGACGGTATTTGGTGTGATGCAAAAAGCAAAGACACGGTTGAAGTGATTGATCCTGCAACAAATCAGCCCATTGGTACTGTGCCAAATATGGCAACAGAAGAAGCCAAAGCGGCTGTTGATGCAGCCGCCAAAGCATTACCGACATGGCGTGCGTTAACCGCACATCAAAGAAGCACTTTACTGCAACGCTGGTTCCAACTGATACAGGATAACAAGCGTCAACTTGCAGAACTGATGACGTTTGAACAAGGTAAACCCGTGGCCGAAGCTGAAGGCGAAATCACCTACGCAGCCTCATTTATTGAGTGGTTTGCTGAGCAAGGTAAAAGAACCAACGGTGAAATTATCCCCTCCCCTTCATCAGATAAGCGGCTTATGGTGATCAAACAAGGGATTGGTGTTTGTGCGGCTATCACACCTTGGAACTTCCCTGCTGCCATGATCACCCGTAAAGCAGCCCCAGCATTAGCAGCTGGGTGTACTATGGTGATAAAACCTGCCAACGAAACCCCCTATACAGCCCTTGCGTTAGCTGAATTAGCCGCGCAAGCAGGAATACCTGCCGGTGTTATTAATATTGTCACTGGTGATGCAGTTAAAATCGGTGAGGTGTTCACATCAGACAATCGCGTGCGCAAATTAAGTTTTACTGGCTCTACAGGGGTTGGCCGTTTATTAATGCGCCAATGTGCTGACAGTGTGAAAAAAGTCTCACTGGAGCTAGGGGGAAATGCGCCATTTATTGTTTTTAATGACGCCGATATTGAGAAAGCGGTTGCTGGTGCTATGGGGGCGAAATTCCGTAACGCCGGACAGACTTGCGTGTGTGCAAATCGTTTTTATATCCATAAAGATGTATATCAACAATTTAGTGAACGCTTTGTTGCTGAGGTTAAAAAACTAAAAGTCGGTAATGGCTTTACCGAAGGCGTGACTATTGGGCCTCTTATTAATCATAAGGCGGTAGAAAAATCACAATCACTCCTTGCTGATACCTTACAACGCGGTGCGACACTGCTATGTGGTGGTGAAAGAGATAAATCAGGTGAAAATTTCTTTCAGCCTACTGTGGTCGGTAATGTGCCTGCTGATAGTCATATTCTTGAAGAAGAGATCTTTGGCCCCGTGGCACCTTTAGTCATTTTTGACAATGAAGAAGAAGTAGTACATCTAGCCAATAATACCATCTATGGCTTAGCCGCTTATTTCTACAGTGAAGATCCACAACGTATTTGGCGTGTGGCTGAAAATCTAGAATATGGCATGGTCGGTATTAACACAGGTCTAATTTCTAATGAAGTGGCTCCTTTCGGTGGTATAAAGCAGTCTGGCTTAGGTCGTGAAGGCTCTGAGCATGGTATTGAGGACTATATGGAAATGAAATACCTCTGCCAAGGCCTGTAAACGAGGCCACTGATTAACAGTAAAAGTCATCGCAAGGACGCGATTGCTTTTTGCAACCATTATCTTTTATTAAATAAACAATACCCTCGATAAATATCAAGGGTATTGATGTCAGCCCAATAGGTTATTTATTCACTTTAATTAGTGATAAAGCATTTCATGAACAATATCTTCCCCTTTCATTGAATAAGGGTAATAAGTTGGCCAATTAGTTAGCTCTTTAAGTAATTCATCTTGTGAACTGTTTCCCATATATAGATGAAAATGCTGTGCTTTTTCTGGTGCAATAATATGATCGCTAAACTGAATAAACCGTGGAGCTTGGCTGTTGGCATCGTCACATCTAAACAGATAGCGAACACCTTTTTTACCCGATTGATAATGTAGAATACGATAACCATCATAGTGATATTCACAGCTATCGACTTTATCACCACGATGAAACTCTACGATATTATTCTCAATACCAATCATATCAACATCGGTTTTATAGCCTTGTGTATAGTAAGCTCGATATTGTTCTACTGTTTTATCTTGCTTCGTCTCCGCTTTCTTTTGCAAAACGATATCTAATTCGCCACTACGCAGATAGGGTTCAACAGATTGCCATACGCCATCCCAATCGCTTAATGAGCGATTGAGAACGTCCTTGTCCTCAAAAATCCCATTCGCAGCATCTATTTGTGCTTGTGTGCGTACTTTTTCATGATGATGTCCATGTGCCAAAACAGACATAGCACTACCTAAAAAACCCATAATCAAAAGACAAGAAAGGATTGGTTTTTGCATAGGTTACCCCTGAACGGCTTTAAAACGTGGATTTGATTTGCAAATTACATACAGACGTCCACGACGGCGTACCACTTTACAATCAGGGTGGCGCAGCTTCGCACTCTTTAATGAACTTAATACTTGCATTTTTTTCTTCCCTAATTAACAAATCGGCCAAAACGCTTATTAAAGCGTGCCACATTACCTTCTTGAGAATGTGTTTTTTGTTTACCGGTATAAAATGGATGAGACTGAGAAGAGACATCTAAAGTGACATAAGGATAGCGTTGCCCCTCATACTCAATAGTTTTATCAGTTTGAATGGTTGATCCCACTTTAAAATAAGCATCTACGCTAGTGTCATGGAAAATGACAGTACGATATTGTGGATGAATATTTTCTTTCATACTCGCCCTCTTTATGTGATGTTATAATATAACAATATTGAATTGCGATAATGTAGCGCCTTTTTATTTTAATGGCTAGTTTTTTTGATCATTTTTTTTATATACCTATTAGTGATAGTGGCATCTCTATGTGTTGCAAGGGGTGAGGCAACATAGAACATTTGATTAAGCAGAGTAAGTCTATTAAACAAATAAATGCTAAACATTCGCCACATTATGCCGTTGAATAGATAACACTCAGTATTCTTCTGTCTCGCTTAATCGCACAACTATAGGTGATTAAGCATCGGGTGCTTTTGGTAACACCTTCAAGGACGTAATCAAATTAAAGAGATAATTCTGAAAAGAATTCAGGGAGCAGGTAAGGATCATGGTTCGTGCTAGTATGGCAACAAGAAATAAAAAAGAGGTTACAATTAGTGATAGTGATTCACAGTTCAATCATGAGGTGAATATGGGCAAATTCCCAGGCTTACATCGTCGAGCAATCGTTGTTATTGCCATTATTTTGTTAGTCGTTTTTTTCTGGCCAACAAGTGAAGATACCACCCCACCTCAACCCTCATCTTCGACACAAGATCTTCCTGTGCCTGTAGCACCTTCTGTCTCAAATGAAACACAAAATGTCCCTAATACACTACCACCAGCACAAGATAGTCTAAATGCTGAGCAAGAGACAGAAGACTTACCAGAAGAAGGTGAAGCCAATAATACCAATGACAATACGCCAGTAAATACAACGCCTCAAACACCGTCAACCGCGACTGAAAATTGGCAAACTTATACCATTAAAGAGGGGCAAACCCTTGCACAACTATTTAGAGATAATCAGTTGCTTGTCAATGATGCGTTTACTATGGCGAAATCAGAAGGCCCACAAAAGCCGTTAAGCCAGTTACGCGCCGGACAAACCATTCGTTTACAACGAGGTTCACAAGGTGAAGTGAGTATGCTTGAAGTGACTGACAATACCGGTACTATTATTACCTTCACTCGGCTAAGTGATGGTAGTTATTATCGTACGCCATAGTGTCAACAAGCGGTGTGGAGAAATAGAGCAAATAACCTATATAAAAAACGCCAGCTAAGCTGGCGTTTTTCTATCAACATAACTGTTTAATCTAATGATTATTCAGCAACGATGATTACATTCAGTTCAGCGAATACGTCACTGTGAACTTGGAAGTGAACTTCGTGGTCACCAGTTGTACGCAGAACGCCGTTTGGCAGGCGAACTTCGCTCTTACAAATTTCAACGCCAGCTGCAGTTACTGCATCAGCGATGTCACGTGTACCGATTGAACCAAACAGTTTACCTTCGTCACCCGCTTTAGAGCTGATAGTGACAGATCCCAGTGCAGTGATTTTCGCTGCACGAGCTTCAGCTGCAGCTAAAGTTTCAGCTAATTTAGCTTCTAACTCAGCACGACGCGCTTCGAAAAACTCGATGTTTTTCTTAGTCGCAGAAACAGCTTTACCCTGTGGGATTAAATAGTTACGAGCATAGCCCGATTTTACGTTAACCTGATCACCCAGGCTACCCAGATTCGCTACTTTATCAAGCAGAATAATTTGCATTACCTTATCCTCTACAAGTCATTAATGGACTATATAATACCTATTACTGATGACGATCAGTATAAGGTAATAAAGACAGGTAGCGCGCGCGCTTGATAGCACGAGCCAGCTGACGCTGGTATTTTGCACGAGTACCGGTGATACGGCTTGGTACAATTTTACCACTTTCAGTGATATAGTTTTTCAGCGTAGCGATGTCTTTATAATCAATCTCTTGTACGCCTTCCGCTGTGAAACGGCAGAACTTACGACGACGGAAATAACGTGCCATATGGCTAGTCTCCAGAATCTATCAATTCAATCTGTTCGGCATGCAATACCAGTTTAAACAATCCATTTCTCGCCTGATGGCTACTAATGAATCCTGAAACGGTAACTTTGCTACCGACCGTTATACTGTGAGTATCAGTTTGTAACGCTTTCCCACTGGCAATAATGGGCATTCTGCACCATGATTGTCTTTTTAATCCCGCTTCTTCTTGTGTTGAACGATGTTCAATCACAAATTGGCAATGCGGGATCCCAGCAGGGCTAACTTTTCGTATCAATGCTTTGCACACAGTGCCTGTTAGCACTAATCGATTAGCCGTCACAACACTAATTACTCTTCAGAATCCTCTGCTACATCATCAACTTCTTCTTCATCAAGATCTTCAGCAACATCGCGACGACGTTCGTCTTTTGCTTTAACCATTGGTGAAGCTTCAGTCACTGCGTGTTTAGTACGCATGATCATGTTGCGGAGCACGGCATCATTGAAGCGGAAAGTAGTTTCCAGTTCATCAATCACTTCTTGCGGAGCTTCAACGTTCATCAGAACGTAGTGTGCTTTGTGCAGTTTGTTGATTGGATAAGCCAGTTGACGACGACCCCAGTCTTCGAGACGGTGGATCTGACCATTAGCATTAGTGATAGCGGTTTTATAACGTTCGATCATACCAGGAACTTGTTCGCTCTGGTCTGGGTGAACCATAAAAACGATTTCGTAATGACGCATTTGATATTGCTCCTTACGGATTTATCAGCCTCCTGTCAGGGTCAGTCACCACCCATGGAGGCAAGGAACTTGTTTAAGTGTGACTGAAAAAATTGACGCGTAACTATACCCCCCCACGCAATAAAACTCAAGGGAGGAAGAGAATAAAATACGCGCAGTGTTATTTTACAGAAATACGCTGACGCATTGCTTCAAATAAACAAACTCCGGTTGCCACGGAGACATTTAATGAAGAGACTGAGCCTGCCATAGGAATACTGATTAACTCATCACAATGTTCGCGGGTTAAACGGCGCATTCCCTCACCTTCAGCCCCCATAACCAAAGCTAAAGGCCCTGTGAGTTTGCTTTGATATAATGTATGATCCGCTTCCCCCGCGGTGCCAACAATCCAGATGTTCTCTTCTTGTAGTAAGCGTAAAGTACGTGCCAGATTGGTTACACGGATCAAAGGTACGCTTTCTGCAGCACCACAAGCGACTTTTTTCGCCGTGGCATTTAATTGAGCTGAGCGATCTTTTGGTACAATGACTGCGTGAACACCCGCCGCATCAGCACTACGTAAGCATGCCCCTAAGTTGTGTGGATCAGTCACACCATCTAACACTAATAGAAAAGGTGTACCTACTTCAGCTAATAAGTCCGGTAAATTTTGTTCTTGGTACTGACGACTAGGTTTTACCTTAGCAATTATCCCTTGGTGAACCGCACCTTCAGTTTGATTATCTAACCATTGACGATTAGCAACTTGAACTAAGATCCCTTGTTCTTCCAGCGCATGGATCACCGGCATTAAACGACGATCTTCGCGTCCTTTTAACACATAAACTTCTTTAAAACGTGTCGGATCACGCTCAAGCAGTGCTTTTACTGCGTGAATACCATAAATAATATCTTCGCTCATAGCGGTTGTTACTCGTTAAAAAATAAAAGGCACAATAACAGATAAAAGGCGGAAAATCCGCCTTTTTAATAGGAGTCAAACAGTGAATGACTTCGTTGTATAACTACGCTTTAGTGCGTTTCGCCGCACGTTTGGCTTTTAATTTCGCCTCTATCTTTTTGGTTTGTGCAGAGGCTTTTTTACGTTTAGTACTCGCCTTGTCCTTCGCAATTTTCTCTTTAATGACTTTATCTTTACTCTGTTTTTCTTTACTTGATTTACCTTTCCTAAAGGCACTATCAGGTTCAAAGTTTTTGTCTTTGCTGGCATCACGACGACGAGACTTACTACTGCTCGCATTTTTCTTGTCTTTTCCCCCTTTTAACGCACGAACACGTGCTGTTTTCCCGGGGTTACGTGCTTTACGTGTTGTTGAAATCAATGAGAAGTCAATAGTACGTTCATCCATACTGACCGCTTCAACTTTCACTTCAACTTCATCACCCAGACGATACACCTGACCGGATGACTCACCAATTAAACGCTGTCCAACATTATCAAATTGATAGTAATCATTATTTAATGTGGATACATGAACAAGACCATCAATAAATAGATCGTTTAAGCGCACAAAGAAACCGAAACCAGTGACACTGGTAATAATACCGGTAAATTGCTGACCTATTTGATCAAGCATGAAATCACATTTCAGCCAATCAGCCACATCACGGGTTGCTTCATCCGCCCGACGTTCAGTTAAAGAGCAGTGTTCCCCTAACTGAAGCATGGTATCCATATCACTATGATAGCCACCCGTTGGTGTCCAGCGCTGTGAGCCATGGCCTTGCTGTTTCGCTATCTGGTATTTAATAGCACGATGTAATGCTAAGTCAGGATAACGACGGATGGGTGAAGTAAAGTGAGCATAAGATTTTAATGCTAAACCAAAGTGACCTCGATTTTCAGGATCGTAAATCGCCTGTTTCATGGAGCGCAATACCATGGTTTGTAGCATTTCGTGATCTGGACGCTCTTCGACTTCTTTCATGACTCGTGCATAATCGCCTGGCTCCGGTGTTAATCCTCCCGGTAACGTTAAACCCAGTTCATTAAATACCGAACGTAAATTCATTACGCTCTCTTCTTTGGGTTTATCATGCACACGATATAACGCAGGCTCTTCATTTTTCTCAACAAAACGCGCCGCCGCAATATTGGCTAAAATCATGCACTCTTCAATTAATTTATGTGCATCATTACGTACAACCGGTTCGATACGATCGATACGACGTTCTGCATTGAAAATAAATTTCGCTTCTTCCGATTCAAAACCAATGGCACCACGCTGTTCACGCGCCTTATCGAGGGCTTGGTATAGCTCATAAAGGTGCTCAATATCTTTTACGATCGGTTGGTAGTGCTCACGTAACTCTTCATCACCTTGAATGATTTTCCATACTTTGGTGTAAGTCATTCGCGCATGAGAGCTCATTACGGCTTCATAGAATTTATAAGATGAAAGGCGCCCCTGCTCAGAAACGGTCATTTCACAAACCATACATAAACGGTCGACTTGTGGATTTAATGAACATAATCCATTCGACAGTACTTCTGGCAGCATAGGGACAACTTGAGAAGGAAAATAGACCGAATTGCCTCGGCTACGCGCTTCTGTGTCTAATGCAGTTTGAGGGCGTACATAATAGCTCACATCTGCAATTGCCACCCATAAACGCCAGCCCCCGCCTTTTTTACGCTGGCAATAAACGGCATCATCAAAGTCTCGCGCATCTTCACCATCAATGGTAATTAAAGGGAGATCACGCAAATCAACGCGACCTTGTTTCGCTGACTCTGGCACATCCTCTTTTAAATCAGCGATTTCTTTTTCTACTTTAGGTGGCCAAGTATGAGGAATTTCATGGGTGCGTAGTGCAATTTCTACCGCAATTCCCGTCCCCATAGTTTCACCTAAAATTTCAACAATGCGTCCTACCGCTTGAGTACGCCGTGTTGGTCTTGTGGTAACTTCAACCACCACCACATTCCCCATACGTGCGCCCATGATATCTTCTTTAGGGATAAGAATATCAAAACTTAAACGGCTATCGTCAGGTACCACAAATCCCATACCTGACTCAATAAAATAGCGCCCAACAATTTGGCTGTTTCTGGGTTCAAGAACACGAACGACGCGACCTTCTCGACGCCCTTTTCTATCCATGCCTAGGGGTTGCGCTAAAATCACATCACCATGCATGGTTTTTTTCATTTCATCTTGTGAAAGATAGAGATCATCCTTTTGGCCTTCCGCACGTAAAAAACCATAGCCGTCACGGTGACCGATAACTTTACCTTTCCAAAGATCGAGGCGTTCAGGTAAGGCATAACACTGACGTCGAGTAAAAACTAACTGACCATCTCGTTCCATAGCCCGTAAACGACGACGTAATGCTTCCAGATTTTCTTCACCTGAAATTTTCAATGCCTGCGCGATATCTTCACGGCTCATCGGGGCCGGGCGTTTCTTCATTTCTTCTAAAATAAATTCACGACTAGCAATTGGAGAGGCGTATTTTTCGGCTTCTCTATCCTGAAAAGGATCTTTGGACATTATGACCTCCAAGCTATCAGAATGATGAAATTGTCGACTCAAACATCTTCTAATAACAATTTATATAAGGGGCTGTTGTTTTCTACCAATTCAGCCAGTGTATGACGGTCTAGCTCTTTCAAAAACTGTTCTATCGCTTGATTTAATACAAGTTTTAATCGACAAGCTGGGGTGATATGACAAAACTCAGCACTACAGTTAACCAGTGAAAGCGGCTCTAAAGCACGAACGACCTCGCCGACAATAATATCAGCGGCAGGTTTACCTAAGCGTATACCACCATTTTTTCCACGTATCGCTTCGACAAATCCCATATGACTTAGCTGATTAATAATCTTAACCATATGATTACGTGACACACCATAGACCTGCGTCACTTCGGTGATGCTCGTCATTTTGCCTTCTGGCAATGAAGCCATATATATCAACGCCCGCAATCCATAATCTGTAAAACTGGTTAATTGCACAATGACCTCTGAAAAGTAAAACTCCCAGTTAAAGAAGTTAAAGGATAAATAATGAGTAATGAGAATATCATTTTATTAAGCAATATTATGTTTAATTTTTGGACATTTAGCAAAGATATACTCAAAAGTCCGCGCTTTTAGGCTTACTCACCACAACCATTAAAATAATAGCGATATCACAGGCAAAGAAAAAGCGATCCTGTCGCTTTTCAACAGATCGCTTCTCTTAGTTGACAACAAAATAACGTTATCTTATTTCACTTCTGACCATAGCCCTAAAACAAAAACGCAACCGAGCGGGAAAGAGTTTTTCGTTTTATTGCTAATCAACATAGTGACTCAGTTCGGCTTTGTTACAGATACGAAAAAATCGCCCCTGTCATTTTCAGGGACGATTTTCACATCAAACCAATTAATACAATAAATTATGCATCAAATGGATGACGGAGAATAATCGTTTCTGAACGATCTGGACCTGTAGAAACAATATCAACAGGCACACCAGTTAACTCTTCAACGCGTTTAATATAATTTAACGCAGCTTGTGGTAACTGTGCTTTATCTTTAACGCCGAAAGTGCTTTCGTTCCAGCCAGGCATAGATTCATAAATAGGCTCAATACCTTCCCAATCATCTGCTGCTAATGGTGTAGTTTCAATCACTTCGCCATTTGGTAAGCGATAACCTACACACACTTTAACTTCTTTCAGACCATCTAAGACATCAAGTTTGGTCATGCAGAAGCCTGACAATGAGTTGATTTGAACAGCACGGCGGATAGCAATAATATCTAACCAACCAGTACGGCGACTACGACCTGTTGTTGCACCGAACTCTTGGCCTTTTTCACGTAGGAAATCGCCCGTTTCGTCAAATAATTCTGTAGGGAATGGACCTGCACCAACACGGGTAGAATAGGCTTTAATGATACCTAATACATAACCAACATAACGAGGACCTAAGCCGGAACCTGTTGCAACACCACCTGCGGTGGTATTTGAAGAGGTGACATACGGATAAGTACCGTGATCGATATCTAATAGAGTACCTTGCGCCCCTTCAAACATCACTAACTCACCTTTTTGTGTTGCTTTGTAAAGTAAGTCAGAAACGTCAACAACCATCCCAGTTAAGATATCAGCGATCGCCATGATATCGTCTAAGGTTTTTTGGTAATCAACAGGCTCAACTTTGTAATAATTAACCAGTTGGAAATTATGGTATTCGATGATCTCTTTAAGCTTCTGAGCGAATGCTTTTTTATCAAATAGATCACCAACACGTAAACCACGGCGTGCGACTTTATCTTCATAAGCAGGACCAATACCACGACCCGTAGTACCAATCGCTTTCTCACCACGCGCCTTTTCACGGGCGTTATCTAATGCAATGTGATAAGGCAGAATTAATGGGCAAGCTTCTGACAGCAGTAGACGTGAACGAACAGGAATACCACGCTCTTCGAGCTGTGTCATTTCTTTCATCAGTGCTTCTGGCGATAATACGACACCGTTTGCGATGATGCTGACAACATTTTCACGAAGAATGCCTGATGGGATTAAGTGGAGAACGGTTTTTTCACCGTCAATGACTAGGGTGTGACCTGCGTTATGTCCGCCTTGGTAACGAACAACATACTTAGCGCGTTCTGTCAGCAAGTCGACGATCTTGCCTTTGCCTTCGTCACCCCATTGGGTGCCTAATACGACAACGTTATTACTCATTTCAAAATACACTCGGTTGCTTAAAAAAGGATTCTACCATCTCAATTCAAGAGTTACAGTAGATTTTATCTAATTATGCCATCCCCGCTTTTAAGCAATAGATTATCTTGCCATTGTCAATATTTTTGCCCGAAAAAACCACATCACAAGATATTTGTGATTTTTATCAACAGTTTTGATCGCAAAAACAGGAAGCAGAGTGACATAAAAGTGAAAATGGCTAAGAAGACGCCTCGGGATTGCCGAAGGTTTATCTTGAAATGCAATTTTCACTTTATACTATCTCAGCTAAAGGCAATTTGGAAATGGTTGCGAGCGATTTTTCGTTTCATTCAATAATAAAAAATGATTTTCTTTATTCGTTTTAATTCTATCTGCTTGATTAAAAGCTAAAAAAATCCCCTAAGTTTTATCTTAGGGGATGATTATTTATTTTCTTGAACGATGACGATTACTCTTCAATCGCTCTCGCTTTAGTTGGTGCTTTCATATAGCGTAAGAAATCGCTATCTGGACTTAACACCATGACGTCATTACCGTCTTTATTAAAGCTATTCTCATAAGCACGTAAGCTACGGATAAACGCATAGAAGTCAGGATCTTGACTGAATGCATCAGCAAATAGTTTAGTTGCTTGCGCATCCCCTTCACCTCGAATACGTAACGATTCACGCTCCGATTCAGCTAAGGTTTCTGTCACTGTTTTATCTGCCGCAGCACGGATTTTCACCGCTTCTTCTTGACCTTGTGAACGGTGACGACGAGCAACCGCTTCACGCTCTGCACGCATACGTTGATAAATGGCTTCAGAAACTTCCATTGGTAAGTTGATTTGTTTGATACGAACATCAATCACTTCAATACCTAATGCCGCCATACTGTTCATATTGATAGCAGGGGCTTTACCTTTGGTCTCTTCTGCCACTTTCTTCGCAGCAATAGCAATAGCATCATCTGCATCGCTTTTATCGCGAGAAGGTGTACCTTCATTCAACGCATTACGTACATCAATGGTTAAACGACCACGTGAATCAGTGATAATTTGGTTTACACTCATACGACCAATTTCAGAGCGTAAACGGTCACTAAATTTACGACGCAATAAGGTTTCTGCTTGCATCGTATTACCACCACCAGTAGCTAGGTAGTAAGTACTAAAATCACTGATACGCCATTTCAGATAAGAGTCAACTAACAAGTCTTTGTTCTCACCTGATAAGAAGCGATCTTGCTGGATATTCATCGTTTGGATACGCGCATCCAGTTTTTTCACATTCTCAATAAATGGAATTTTAAAGTGAATACCCGGTTCATAAACGACCGGTTTATTTTCACCATCACGTACCACTTTCGAGAAACGTAAAATAATACCGCGTTCATATTGTTGCACGACAAATACTGAGGAGTACAACAACGCTAAAATAATAACTGCAACAACAGCGATAACTTTACGCATGATTATTGTCCTCCTTGATTAGAGCCATAAGGCTGACCATAACCACCACTATTATTGCTACCATATCCACCGTTACCATAAGTTGTTGCTGGTTTCTGAGTAGGTGTTGTGTTGGTACTTGGCGTAGGGGTTGAAATACGCGCAGGTGCCTCTGTGACACTATTAAATGACGTTGGCGCTTTTGGTTGCTGGCGTAACATTTGCTCTAAAGGCAGAACCAACATACTGTTACCTTTGTCATTGGCAATGACTTTACGTGTTTTCGACAACACTTTTTCCATTGTTTCAATATACAGACGCTCACGAGTAATTTCCGGTGCTGCGCGATATTCAGGTAAGATTTTGGCGAAACTCGCCACCTCACCTTCTGCTTTCATCACCACACTCGTTTTATAAGCGGTTGCTTCTTCAATCATACGTTGTGCGTTACCTTTCGCTAATGGTAACACTTCGTTTTTATAAGCCTCAGCCTGACGAATGGTTTTCTGCTCTTCTTCTCGTGCCGCAATTACGTCATCGAATGCCGCTTTTACCGCTTCTGGTGGGCGAGCAACTTGGAAGTTGACGTCCACAATGGAGATCCCCATTTTATAAGGGCGGATCGTCTCTTCTAATTCTTGACGAGTTTGATCACGAATTTCTGAACGGTTCGATGTCAGGATCTTTTCCATTTCTGAACGACCAATGACACCACGGACGGCACTGTCTGTCGCTTGTCCTAGGCTATTCATTGGCGTTGTGACATTAAAGAGAAATGCTTCTGGATCTGAGACAACATATTGAACGTTTATCTCAACTTGAACCATGTTTTCATCTGATGTCAACATCATGCCACCCGTAGTTAAATCACGGATGGTTTTTACGTTGACAGGCTGAACTTCATCAATGAAAGTCGGTTTCCAGTTTAAACCAGGCTCGACGATTTGGTAAAATTTACCGAAACGAGTCACAACACCTTGTTCGGCTTCTTTAATGGTATAAAAACCACTGGCAGCCCAAACGACAACCACTGCACCTAATGCAAGAGAAACTAATACGTTTCCAGCATTACCACGAGGTCCGCCATTTTGCCCAGAAGAGGAGTTTCCTCCTTTTTTACCACCGAAACCGCCAAGTTTTGCACTCAGTTTCCGGAACAAATCATCGAGATCTGATGCTTTACGATCCCGACCTCCTTGATTACCGTTAGAGTTCCCGTCGCCGTTATTATTACCGCCGTTTCGGTTCCCCCACGGGTCGCGGTCTTGTCCGTTGTTACCGGGCTGATTCCACGCCATGTTCTAGCTCCATTATTATGATTAGATTTATCAGGCTTAAGAGCCGATTTCATCGCCAGCTCTCAGTTAATGTTCTTTAGTATGGCCAATTATCAGACCACGTAATCCAATAAAGTAGGCTCCTGCTTGCAAAGTCGATGCCAGTCTACCATAGGCATTCGGGTGATTAGCCCAACTTTACCGTCTTTTTCAATCCATTCACGCTCAATAGCCTGTAATTGATAAAAACGGCTACGTAATCGCCCTGCTTCTTCTGGCGGTAAACGCAATTCAACGTGTGCGATCTCACCTGAAAGGCGCTCTGTCAACGCCTGATATAACAGAGGAATACCTTCACCTGTTTGTGCAGAAACCCAAACCCTAACAGGTAAATTATCTTCATTTCGATCAATTCTTGGGGTGAAGTCCTCAAGAAGATCAATTTTATTCATCACATACAGTGTCGGTATCTCGTGAGCATCAATCTCTTCTAATACATTTTCAACTGCATGAATGTTCTCTTCAAAACGGCTATCAGCGGCATCAATAACATGAAGAAGCAATGTCGCTTCACGTGTTTCTTGTAGCGTTGCCTTAAATGCCGCCACCAGATCATGAGGTAGATGTCGGATAAAACCAACCGTATCAGCTAACACCACGGTACCAACATCATCGACCTGAATTCGTCTTAAGGTAGGATCCAGTGTCGCAAACAACTGATCAGCAGCATACACATCAGCACAGGTTATACGATTGAATAAACTCGACTTACCCGCATTGGTGTAACCCACCAGAGATAACGTTGGAATATCAGCTTTACTTCGCGCTTGTCGTCCTTGTTCACGCTGACGTTCAACTTTGCCTAGACGCATTAGAATTTGACTAATTTTGCCTCTGAGCAAACGTCGGTCCGTTTCAAGCTGTGTTTCGCCAGGGCCACGTAATCCAATCCCCCCTTTTTGTCGTTCTAAGTGTGTCCACCCTCGAACTAAACGGGTTGATAAATGACGTAACTGAGCGAGTTCTACCTGTAGCTTTCCTTCGTGAGTTCTTGCTCGTTGAGCAAAAATATCGAGGATAACTCCCGTGCGATCAACTACACGACATTCACAAAGTCTTTCCAGATTTCGTTCTTGTGCCGGTGAGAGTGCGTGATTAAATAACACCACATCTGCACCACTCGCTTTTACTGCTTCTGCGATTTCTTCCGCTTTACCTTCTCCCACATAATATTTGGAGTGAGGCGCTCTACGGCTCCCTGTAATAATTTGAACTGGTTTTACACCGGCAGATGTCACCAAAGATTCAAACTCTTGCAAGTCATCAATATCCTTTTCTTGCGAAAAGAAAACGTGCACTAAAACGGCTAATTCGCCACCTTCATAACGATCAAACAAAGGCGAAACCTCATGGACTTTATAAAAACAGGAAAAACATAGGTAAAGTCTCCCTACCTATGTTTTTATTATATTAAGAATAATATTTGATAATTATTCTGCAACATCATCCTGCTGAGTCGCGTTACCGCCACTGTAGTTTGTACCCGCTTGGTTGGTACCTGTATTGCTATGATGAGAAACAGGACGAGAAGGTACTACGGTAGAGATAGCATGTTTGTATACCATCTGACTAACAGTGTTTTTCAGCAGAATAACAAATTGGTCAAAAGATTCGATCTGACCCTGTAATTTAATGCCGTTTACCAAATAGATTGAAACAGGGACCCTTTCACGACGTAATGCGTTCAGAAAAGGATCTTGCAAAGATTGCCCCTTAGCCATTCTATGTTTTCCTTATTTTGTTGTTTTATACTAGAACCTAATGGTTCGAAAAAATGAACTACTCAAAAATTGCACTTTAGCAACTATCAATTTTACACAAACCTACCATCTATGCACTAACTACCTGCAAAACAGTGTTAAGAGACTGTTCAAAATCTTCACTATCTAACCAATGAACATCATGCCAACCTCTTAACCAAGTGATTTGTCGCTTCGCTAATTGCCGGGTAGCGCAGATCCCTCGATAAACCATCTCATCATAGTCGATTTCGCCGGATAAATATGACCACATCTGGCGATAGCCGACACAACGTATAGAAGGTAAATCTTCATGCAGATCGCCCCGTTGGTATAATGATTTTACTTCATCTTCAAAGCCACACGTTAACATCTGTTTAAAACGTGCTTCAATGCGTTGATGAAGTACATTTCTATCTTTCGGAGCAATCGCAAACTGATAAACATCATAAGGCAATGCTTCGCCTGATATTTGAGTTAATTCTGTCATCGATTTACCTGAAATCAGGTAAACTTCCAGTGCACGAGAAAGGCGTTGAGGATCATTAGGATGGATCCGTTTGGCCGCAACGGGATCGACGGATGCTAGCTCTTGATGAATTGCCTCCCACCCTTGTTCGGCTGCTTTTTTTTCGATTTCAGCACGAATTTCTGGATTAGCACTGGGTAAAGGCGATAAGCCTTCTAATAACGCTTTAAAATATAGCATAGTCCCGCCCACTAATAGTGGAATTCGTCCTGCAGCCGTAATTTCTTCCATTGCTTTTAACGCATCTTTACGAAAGTCTGCGGCAGAATAAGGTAATGCGGGATCTAGAATATCAATTAAACGATGTGGTGCAAGCGACTGCTCTGTCTCATCCGGTTTCGCAGTACCAATATCCATACCACGATAAATAAGAGCAGAATCAACACTAATAAGATCAACGGGCAGTTTTTGTCTTAGCGCAATGGCTAATGCGGTTTTACCAGAGGCTGTTGGCCCCATCAGAAAGATTGCTTTAGGTTTTATTTGCGTTTTTACTTCGCTCATTATTCAGTGCCGCTACCACAGGTTGTAATTCTATTAATTGTAATAAGTTTTTGGACGGCTGTCTGACATATTGTGGACATAATCGTTCAATATCAGCCAATAATCCTACTGCCTGAGCCTGTGACCAAACACCCGACTCATGACTTAACTGTTTTGCTAACCAATGCCCAATTTGTTGTTTAGAGCATAATTTTTCTGTTGCCAAATAAGCTAATAGCTTTGTCAGTAATACAGGTAAATTTTGCTGTCGCAACGGCAACGAGACCGCATGGATCGTCGCTTTACCATGAGAGATGTCAATAACAATCCCAAAATCACTGATTAACGCCTGAAACTGCTTAAATGTATTAATTTCATCTTTACTGAGTGTGACTTTTAAAGGCACTAGCAAAGGTTGGGGTTTCAAATTTTCATTTTCTGGCAATAACTGGGCACATTTTAACAGAAAATCAGCTTCTTCCAATGCTAACAGCCCTAGACCTTGCGAAGATTCAATTAACGCATATTTCTGCTGATAAATCGCCAATACCCGGCCAAAAGTATAATCTGTTTGCGCTGCGCTGGCATTAACAGAACGAGGCACCACTGAAATTACATTTGTTTCATTGTTATTAGTTGTATGACCAACATCAACCAAATTCAATGGGGGACGAGGGGGAAATAGAGGTATTTTTTCTTTATTTTCAACATCGCTCGCACTTTCTTGCATCATTTTTTGATAAAGCATGCCTTGCGTACGTTGATAACTCTCACCAAACTGACGTGTATCTAGCGTTTTTTGGGGACTCTTTTGCGTATCTGTTAACCCTTTTCCTGCACTTCCTTGGTAAGCTCCCGTGCTCTTTTTTTGCGTAGATGAGGTTACTGGTGCTTGATAAGGCTGCGAAAAAACATTTTCTCCCGCAACTTGGCGATTTTCAGGAAATGTTGTGGCAGTTAAAGCCCCATTATCCTCTTCATCTAAAGATAACGTATCTTCTGTAACCTGCCTTAACACACTCAAGACAGCTTGATAGATAAAATCGTGTACTAAGCGCGATTCGTGAAAACGCACTTCATGTTTGGCAGGATGTACATTGACATCCACTTGATGAGGGTCGACGGTTAAATAAAGCACATAAGAAGGTTGCTGCTCACCTTGCAAATAACCTTCATATGCTTGACGAATAGCATGGTTAATCAATCTATCGCGCATCATGCGCCCATTGACATAACAGTACTGTATTTCACTGCTTTGCACTGGAGCTAAAGGATGCTCTACCCAGCCTTTTATTGCCAGATCACCATGCTCCCACGTCAGTTGCATTGCTTGATCAACAAAATGATTACCACAGATAGCACTTAAACGACGATGATGCTGATGAGTTTCTTTCGCAGCGCGATATTGACGCACCCGCTTACCGTTGTGGGTTAAATTAATTGACACATCAAAGCGGGATAAGGCTATACGACGTACTACTTCATCTATATGACCAAACTCTGTTTTTTCGGTACGTAAAAATTTACGTCTTGCAGGAGTGTTATAAAAAAGATCGAGCACTTCAACTGTGCTCCCCACCGGATGTGCTGCTGGCTTGACTGCCACTGTCATATCACGCCCTTCGGCGTAGGCTTGCCAAGCCTCCTCCTGAGATGCGGTACGAGATGTTAAGGTTAAACGTGATACAGAGCTGATACTGGCTAAGGCTTCACCACGAAACCCCATGCTCATAATGGCTTCAAGATCATCCAGTGTCGATATTTTGCTTGTTGCATGGCGAGCAAGTGCTAACTTCAAATCATCACGAGAAATGCCGCATCCATTATCGCGGATACGAATTAGCTTAGCGCCACCTTTATCGATATCGATATCAATTGTTGTCGCACCCGCATCTAAGCTGTTTTCAAGTAACTCTTTAACAACAGAAGCGGGTCTTTCAACGACTTCCCCTGCTGCAATCTGATTTGCTAACTGAGGAGGTAATAAATTAATCGCCATTACCTTATCCCACGTTTATCTTTATTTTGGCCCATTCTGTAAGGGATGAGCGAGAAAGTAATTTTTTAATCCGGCATAGATTGAAGCGGCTAATTTCTCTTGGTAAGCATCTGAAATCAGCAATTGTTCCTCAGCGGCATGACTAATAAAACCTGTTTCGACCAAAATAGACGGAATATCAGGTGAACGTAAAACCCCTAAGCTGGCGTGCTCTGGTGTTTTTTTATGTAATGATCCTACTTTTCTAAGTTCAGATAACACCGCTACCGCAACGTCATAGCCTACACGCTGTGAATTACCAAATTGTAAATCTAATACTGCTTGGCTTAAATAGGGATCAACCCCTTCTGCGAGTGCATCACCAGCGCCACCGAGAAGCTCTGATTGTTTTTCGCTTTGTTCAAGCCATTTACCTAATTCACTATTCGCGCGACGATTTGACAATACCCAAACAGATGCCCCGCGCGCACTACGATTAGGTGCAGAGTCGGCATGAATAGACACTAACATATTGGCACCTTGCTTACGGGCCACTTCAGAGCGTCCAGCAACAGAAATAAAATAGTCGCCATTGCGGGTTAAAACGGGTTTGAACATAGGATCATTACGCAAAATCGCTTCTAATTTTTTTGCCACTCTTAAGGTAACATCTTTTTCACGATTACCTTTTTGCCCAATAGCGCCGGGATCTTGACCACCATGCCCTGCGTCAATCGCAATAATTATTTGCCGATCGCTCGACGCGGGCTTATTCGAGGTTGTGCGAGGCTTTACTGGTACTACAGGTGCAACGGGTTGCTTAGGTGTACTCACTAAAGGCGCCATCTGTTGATTAGCCACCGTATTTGTGGCTTTGTTTGCTGATAACGCCACTACACTGACCGTCGTTGATGTATTGTTATTTTGTCGAGCATTAATAGGTTTGATAGTAAGTACTAACTTATATTCACCATTGCTATTTAACAAGCGCTCCGTCACCACCACTGGTTTGGCAAGCTCTACCACCATACTTTGATATTGGCTATCTTTTGATTGTGTCGTGCGAATTTTCTGTGCTAATTGCTGACGATTTAATGTCACAGGTAAACCCGTTATTTGGCTACCTTGCTTAAAATCCATCACTAACCTATCTGGATTTTTCAGTGAGTAATATCTATAGCTTGGTTTCCCACCACTAAACGAAAATGTAAGTGTTGTAGCCACATCCCCATTTTCGGCCTTCACTTCTGTTACCGTAGCGGCTTGTGCTATTTGCACCACAAAAAGTGACAGAACAACCAACAAAAAGGTGGCAATATAACGCTGACATTGGCTCACAATAGTGATGAGACTCGACATAATCAATATTCCTTTATGCAGACTGAATACGGGATAAAACAGCATTCCCTCTCTGTGAAAGGGCAATAAAATGGGCTTTACGACCTTCATTTTCATAGCTTAAATGAAGCTCTAAATCCGCATTAGGTATAAACCCTTCCCCTTGAGAAGGCCATTCAATGAGACACAGTGGATCTTGTGCAAAATAGTCACGTATCCCCATAAATTCTAACTCTTCCGCTGAAGCTAAGCGATAAAGATCGAAATGATAGACTGGGCGTGGTGTCAGCATATAAGGCTCTACCAAGGTATATGTTGGACTTTTAACATGACCTTGATGACCTAAAGCTTGTAAAAATCCGCGGCTAAAGGTGGTTTTCCCGGCCCCTAGATCACCAAATAAATAAATAATAAGCCCTTGGTTATTTGTCGCCATTGCGACTGAATGCCCTAGTTTTACTGTTGCAGCTTCATCTTCTAATGTAACAACCCATTCTTTCATATTCATACAATCTATTGTTAGGTAATAACGACTTAGTTAATAGCATGTTAGAGCACATGCAAACAGACCATTTTTATATTCACTTAAAGTAAATTATTATCAGAATCAATTTCAAATAACCATACCATAAATCTATTTCTTACGAGGATTTTTCCTATCGTTGCACTATGATACACTGCGCACTCTTAGGACTCACCTATTAGCTATTATTTCGGTTGCTCATGTCATCACTCGATCTTCATCACCTTGCTCAAAATATAAAACGTTGGGGAACTGAATTAGGATTCCAACAAACAGGAATTTGCGATACTGATTTATCGCTCGAAGAGCCTCGTTTACAAGCTTGGTTAGATAAACAGTATCATGGTGAAATGGCATGGATGGCTAAATATGGCATGACTCGAGCAAGACCCCATGAATTGGTGCCGGGCACATTGCGTGTGATCAGCGTCAGAATGAACTATTTACCAACAGATGCCGCTTTTGCTCGTACCCTTAATAATCCAGAGCAAGGCTATATTAGCCGTTATGCATTGGGTAGAGATTATCACAAAGTATTAAGACAACGCCTTAAAAAATTAGGTGAAAAAATTACGCAATATTGCCAACAGTTTGAATATCAAGGTATTGTTAATTTTCGTCCTTTTGTTGATTCAGCGCCGATAATGGAACGACCATTGGCCGTGAAAGCTGGCCTTGGGTGGGTTGGTAAACACTCACTTGTTATCAATAATCAGGCTGGCTCTTGGTTTTTTCTCGGTGAATTATTAATTAATTTACCTTTGCCTATTGATTCTCCCGTTGAAGAGCAATGCGGTAAATGTGTAGCTTGCATGACCACTTGCCCAACAGGCGCCATCGTAGAGCCTTACACCATTGATGCTCGTCGCTGTATTTCTTACCTAACGATTGAACTTGAAGGCGCTATTCCTGAAGAATTTCGCCCTTTGATGGGCAATCGTATCTATGGTTGTGATGATTGCCAATTAATTTGCCCATGGAATCGTTTTTCTTCGCTCACAGAGGAAGATGATTTTTCTCCGCGCCGTGCCTTACATACACCAGAATTGCTGGATCTATTCCAATGGAGTGAAGAAAAATTTCTGCGTATTACAGAAGGTTCACCGATCCGACGAATTGGCTATTTACGTTGGCTAAGAAATATTAGTGTTGCGTTAGGCAATGCCCCTTATCAGGACAAAATTGTACTGGCCTTGCAAGAGCGCTTTGGTTTAGGGGAGGTTTTAGATGAACATTTGCACTGGGCTATCGCCCAACAGAAAGCCAAAAGAGAAGAAAAAACACTAAAAATACAGACTTCACAACAAAAACGTCTAGTAAGGGCAATAACTAAGGGCCTACCTCGTGATGCTTAGTTTTTAACATGATACGCATACTCATAAGATGAGATAATTTCACCTGTGAATAAAATAAAAACTCTTTGTCTATCAATATGAAGAAAAAATTCAAGCGAAGTGTGGCACAAATTAAAAAAAATAAAAATAAACTTACTTATCAATTGGATAGATAAAAGCAATATTTAACTCACTAGCATAATATGCTAATGACTCAATGATAGCAGCCTGTGGATAACTCTGTGCAGTAAAAAAATAAATTAGTGCTAGATGCAAGGATTATGAGCATCTTATTGTGGATAATTTATTTCGATAAGAATATTAAGATAAGTGGAACTCGGGCTCTTTTTTCCAAAGAAAAGTCATAAAAATACTTTTCTTCATAAAAAATACTCTTCAAAGTATATTTAACAGAATAAAAACCTAAACAACAAAAATTGATCTGAGGTTTAGCTCCCCCCTAAACGAGGAAAGGCGCACATTCTAGTGCTGGCTAAATAGAAATGCAAGCAAAGATCAAAGATAGATCACAAAAAAATAGCTTGATCTTTCTTGCTGTTATCGATTTCCCTTTTTCTGCACTGCAATGGGTCACTCGCTTTAAGTGTATTAGCTACAATCGCTGATCTGCACCTACCACAGTGTAGACTCATTTTTAAAAAGTGAGAGAGAAAATAAAGATTTTTTGGTTATATTTTATACAAGTATTGCTATTTCCTGTCCATAGTTATGCCCTTGTGACTTTTAGAATGCAATAGCTTTATTTGGGTGTTATTAAACAAAATAACGCTTTGTATTGTTGCTTATGCGTGACTGCTCCCCGCCCTGTTGAAGTGACCTCATAGAGTTGGACTGTTCATTAAGCGGTTTTCGCTAAAGGTTTTCTATATTGCATTTTAGCTTTTATCTCTTCACACTCAGATTAGACTTTTTTTAGACTTAATTTAGTCTTATTGATTGAGGTAGATATGCGTTACTCAGAACAAATCAAACCAATTAGTTATTTAAAAGCTAATGTCGCCGAAGTGATGACTAAACTCACTGAATCTGGTGCACCGATGATTATTACTCAAAATGGCGAAGCAAAAGCGGTTATTCAGGATATTACCTCTTATGAAGAGACACAGGAAACATTAGCCTTACTTAAAATATTGGCGTTAGGTCAGCAACAAGTTGAAGCCGGTGAAGTAAAAGATATAAAAAGCGTTGTTCAGCGTTTAAAAAGTAAAAGGAAATAATCGTAATGGCGTCCTATAAAGTGGTAATGACGAAAGATGCCGAAACAGACTTAGAGAACATCTATAACTATATTGCCGACCACGACAGCATAGATAATGCAGATTATGTATTAGATGAGCTGCTTAAGGTCACTAATACACAGGCTAACTTTCCTATGAAAGGCAGTATTCCAAAGGAATTACAAAGTTTAGGTATTCGTGAATATCGGCAAATCTTTTTTAAACCTTATCGTGTCATCTATCACACAATAGCAAAACAAGTGGTTATCTTTATTATTGCGGATGGCAGACGAGACATGCAAGCCCTGCTTACTCGGCGACTTTTAGGGTAAAAATATCTTACTGTATATTCTTATCATAGAGAGACAGGCCGACTTCTAAAAACAGCTTAGCTAATGCTATTACGACAAACGCTTTGATTTATAAGAATTTACTGAGTTTATTGAAGTCTTTGGAAGAAGATTTGGAGCGGGAAACGAGACTCGAACTCGCGACCCCAACCTTGGCAAGGTTGTGCTCTACCAACTGAGCTATTCCCGCATTTGGTAAGTTTTGTGCTGATAATTATCGAAGAAATATTTGGAGCGGGAAACGAGACTCGAACTCGCGACCCCAACCTTGGCAAGGTTGTGCTCTACCAACTGAGCTATTCCCGCGTCGCTAATACTGATAACTATCGAAGAAAGATTGGAGCGGGAAACGAGACTCGAACTCGCGACCCCAACCTTGGCAAGGTTGTGCTCTACCAACTGAGCTATTCCCGCGTCTTTCTTACACCCGTACAAACGAAATTCTTCATCGGTACGGGAAGCGCATTATACGAGAAAAATGCTTAACCGCAAGCCCTTATCAGTAAAAAAATGCGTTTTTTTGATTGCATGACGATAAAATCGTCACAATGATGCAATATCAGCCATCAATCCGCTAATTTCTACTCTTTAATAAAGGTTTGGCGATAATAGGCTAATTCAGCAATAGATTCTCGAATATCATCCAACGCTTGATGAGTATTTTTTTTCTTAAATCCTTCAAGGATTTCAGGTTTCCAGCGACGAGCTAACTCTTTTAGTGTACTGACATCGAGATAACGATAATGAAAATATTTTTCTAATTCAGGCATATAGCGAAATAGAAAACGTCTATCTTGCCCCACACTATTACCACAGATCGGTGATGCACCCTGTGGCACCCATTTTTCAAGGAATTCGATAGTGGCTTGTTGTGCAGCTGCATCATCATACTGACTCTCTTTAACCCGCTGAACTAAACCACTTGCCGTATGTGTTGTAGTATTCCATTCATCCATCGAGACGAGTAATTTATCCGATTGATGTACGGCAATAACGGGACCTTCAGCTAAAATATTAAGTTGGGGATCGGTGACGATAGTGGCAATTTCAATAATACGATCGCGTTCAGGATCAAGGCCGGTCATTTCCAGATCTATCCAGATAAGATTGTTCTCGCTTTTTGACATAATATATCCTAGCTGTTTCTTAGAGTGAGACATGATATTTTAACCTTTATCATAGCGCGTTTACTCAATAAGCACGACAAAAGAACATCTAACCGAATAACACAAGTGAGGATCGGTGACAAAACGTAAATTATCTAAAGGCCAGCAACGCCGAGTACAAGAAAATCATAAAAAGCGTTTGCAAAGCAAAGAGAAAAAAAATCACGTTGAATTAGACGATACACAATTAGGCGAAGCGACCGAAGGCCTCGTTATCAGTCGCTTTGGGCAACATGCAGATATTGAAGCTGCAGATGGCTCTATTACCCGTTGTAATATTCGCCGTACTATTTCATCCCTAGTCACAGGCGATAGAGTGGTGTGGCGCCCTGCATTACAAACCCAAGAAAATGTGCGCGTCAATGGCATTGTAGAAGCTGTTCATGAGCGTACTTCTGTACTCACTCGCCCAGATTATTATGATGGTATTAAGCCTATTGCCGCTAATATTGATCAAATTATTATTGTTTCAGCCATTTTACCTGAGCTTTCACTTAATATTATCGACCGCTACTTAGTGGCTTGTGAAACCTTAAATATCGAACCCCTTATTGTATTGAATAAAGTCGATATGTTAGATGCAGAAAGCCGAGCGATGGTAAGTGAGTGGATGCAAATTTATAAAGATATTGGTTATCGAGTGCTTGAAGTCTCAAGCTATACCAAAGAGGGATTAGAAGCATTAACTCAAGCATTAATTGGCCGCATCTCTATTTTTGCTGGCCAGTCAGGTGTGGGTAAATCGAGCCTTCTCAATACTCTCTTACCACCAATGGAAGAAAGTATTCTGGTCAATCAAGTCTCTGACAACTCAGGGCTTGGACAACATACCACCACCGCATCGCGCCTTTACCATTTCCCTCTAGGAGGCGATGTTATTGATTCACCGGGGGTACGTGAATTTGGTTTGTGGCATTTAACACCTGAGCAAGTGACCAAAGGTTTTATTGAGTTTCGACCTTTCTTAGGAGGCTGTAAATTCCGTGATTGTAAGCATAATGACGATCCGGGTTGCTTGATCACCGAAGCCGTAGATAAAGGTGAAATCGCACCAACCCGATTTGAAAACTATCATCGTATTTTAGAAAGTATGAGTCAGGTGAAAGTGCGTAAAAATATTAATTTAGACTCTTAAGCATAGATTCACTGACAACCCTATTAAGGGTGGGTACAATAGACCCCTTTTGTCGATTTTTTATCGTTCGATCCCAGAGGTTGCCATTTTGGACAAGCTAAAAATTAAACTACAGTATCTATTGCCTAAATTATGGCTAACACAGCTAGCTGGTTGGTTTGCCAATAAAAAAGCAGGTAGCGTTACTCAATTTGCTATCAAAATGTTTGCTCGCGCATATAAAGTTGATATGAATGAAGCGAAAGAGAGCCAATTTCAGGCTTATGCAACATTTAATGAGTTTTTTATTCGTGCATTAAAAGATGGCGCTCGCCCTATTGTTGAAGGAGATAACCAACTGGCTCTCCCCGCAGATGGCGCTGTCAGTCAGCTTGGTCAGATCCAAGACGATCAAATTTTACAAGCCAAAGGGCACTCTTACACCCTTGAAGCGTTGCTAGCAGGTAATTTTACCTTGGCCGACCAGTTCCGCCATGGACAATTTATTACAACCTATCTTTCACCACGGGATTACCACCGTGTTCATATGCCTTGCGATGGGTTATTAAAAGAGATGATTTATGTCCCCGGCGATCTCTTTTCTGTTAATCCTTTAACTGCGGCAAATGTTCCTAACTTATTTGCTCGTAATGAACGTATTATTTGCCTTTTTGACACCCAATTTGGTCCCATGATACAAATTCTTGTTGGAGCGACCATTGTAGGGAGTATTGAAACGGTCTGGTGTGGCATGGTAACACCACCACGTGAAGGTATTATTAAACGTTGGACTTATCCTCAAGCGGATAAAGTTGGCGCTATATTTCTGAAAAAAGGTGAAGAGATGGGACGCTTTAAATTAGGCTCGACCGTTATTAACCTCTTCCCTGAAAATAGTGTTCAATTAAATAAAGATCTGATGAACGGCTCTGTAACATTAATGGGAGAACTACTAGGCTCTATCATTAATGCCACAGGCACTGATCATAAGGCCTGCGATAATAATACCATTAATGAATAATTCGTAATTCGGAGTAAACCTTGTGCGCCTGATAATCAGTCTACTTTTTAGCTTTTTTCTGACTATCTCATTCAATACTTCGGTGTTTGCTGCGGATGTTGATAAATTACGTCAAGATATCAAACAACTTGAAGGCAGTACTAATCCTCAAGATATTGAAACTGTTCAGGCGCTACAAGGCACCATCAATTGGATAAATGATGGTGAAAAAGCTCAAGTTAATGCGGATAATTATCAAAAGACTATTGATGAATATCCGCAGATCACTCAAGAGTTAAGGGCTAAATTACTCGAAGAGAGTCACTCAGTTCCAACAATTCCAGAAAAAATTACTATTCCTGAGCTTGAGCAAAAAATCATTCAAGTGAGTAGCCAACTGATGGAACAAGCTCGGCTACAACAACAAGAGCAAGATAAAAGCCGTGAAATCAGCGAATCACTCAATTTACTCCCTCAGCAACTTTCAGAAGCTCGTCGTTTACTAAGTGATGCAACGGCGCGTTTAGCGGCAATAGGGGCATCAAACACCCCACTAGCAGAAGCACAAAATAAATTAACCCAAGCTGAAGTCACAGCACGAAAAGCGATGGTTAATGAGCTGGAAATGGCGCAACTTTCTGCTAATAATCGTCAAGAAATTACTCGACTGCGCTTGGAGCTATTTAAAAAACGTTATCAACGACTTGATGTACAACTGCAACAATTGCGTAGTTTACTGAATATTAAGCGCCAAGAAGTGGCAGATCTCGCTTTAGAAAAGACAGAAATGCTCGCCGAGCAAGGGGGCGAACTCCCCGAGTTTCTGACTAAGCAAATCGAGACTAACCGTCAACTTTCTCAGATCCTCAATAAACAGACGCAAGAAATGAGTGAGTTAACCGAAAAACAGCGTCTAACAACACAACAAACCCAACAAGTAAGACAGACACTCACAACCATTCGAGAGCAAGCCCAATGGTTAAGTGGCTCTACGGCATTAGGTGAAGCATTAAGAACACAATTGGCTCGCTTACCTGAAATGCCCCGCTCTCAAGAGCTGGATAGAGATATCGTTCAGTTACGTGTTGAGCGATTAGGCTATGAAGAGATGCTAGAAAACCTAGGCAAAATCCAGCCTCCTGAAACTGCCGATGGCTCAAAGCTACCAGAAGCTCAGCAATATATTTTTGACTCTCTCATTCAAGCGCGCCAAGAGTTACTCAATTCTCTTTTATCCGGTTATGACTCCCAAATCTTAGAGTTAACCAAACTCAAAGTAGCCACAACACAACTTGCGGATGCCTTAAAAGAGACAAAAGATGCCACAAACCGCTATATGTTCTGGGTGGCCGATATCAGCCCAATAAAACTCAATTATCCGGTTTTATTAATTAAAGATATTACTCGCCTACTCTCATTAGATACTTTCTCACAATTAGGGCATGCTGCGGTTAACATGCTCAAAAACCAAGATACCTTTATCTATCTACTGGTCACCCTATCTATTGTCGGTTTTAGTCTTCGTACCCGTAAGCATTACAATGCGTTTCTTGAAAGAGTCAGTAATCGCATTGGTAAAGTCACTCAAGATCATTTCTCATTAACGGTGCGTACCGTATTTTGGTCAATATTAATCGCCTTACCACTACCGCTATTATGGTCTGCCGTAGGATATGGTTTACAAAGTGTCGAATGGCGTTATCCCATGGCGGGAGCGATTGGTTATGGTGTAACTGCCGCAGCCCCCGTGCTATGGCTATTTATGATAAGTGCTACCTTTGCTCGCCCTAATGGGTTATTTATCGCGCAATTTAAATGGAAAGAGAGTCGTGTGAAAAAAGCGATGCGCTTTTATCAACTGTCGATTTTCGTCATTGTGCCGTTAATGATGTCGCTTATCACCTTTGAATACTATAGTGACAGAGAATTTGCGCCAACAGTTGGACGTTTTTGCTTTTTATTATTGTGCATTGCTTTAAGTTTTATTACCTCAAGCCTAAAAAAGGCACATGTGCCGCTTTACTTAGATAAACATGGCTCTGGTGATAATGTGATAAATACCATTTTATGGTGGTTCTTGCTTGTTGCCCCTGTTCTTGCAGCCCTCGCGGCTATCTTAGGCTATCTCTCAACCTCCATTGTATTACTGGGTCGCTTAGAGATGTCTGTGGCGATTTGGTTTGCCTTGCTGATTATTTATCATATTATTCAACGATGGATGCTGATCCAACGTCGTAAGCTTGCCTTTGAACGAGCCAAACAAAAACGGGCAGAAATTTTAGCTCAACGAGCTAAAGGGGAAGATGAGAATACCATTGTTGGTAGCAGTGGTGAGAGTACCGCTAACTTAGAGTTGGAAGATCAAGCCATTGACCTTGATGCGATTAGTGCACAATCTATTGGTCTAGTACGTTCTATTCTGACCATGATTGCACTCGTGTCTATGATTTTACTCTGGTCAGAGCTCAATACAGCCTTCTCTTTTGTCGATAATATCCGACTATGGGATGTGACTTCCTCTGTTAATGGCGTCAATACTATCCAGCCCATTACCATGGGGTCTATCTTAGTCGCTATATTAGTGATTATTATCACGGCACAATTGGTAAGAAACCTGCCAGCACTGCTTGAACTGGCAATTTTACAACACTTAGATCTAACACCTGGTACAGGTTACGCCATTACCACTTTAACTAAATACAGCATCACCCTAATAGGCAGTATTGTTGGTTTCTCATTATTAGGTATTGAGTGGTCAAAACTACAATGGTTAATTGCGGCTATGGGGGTAGGTCTTGGTTTTGGCTTACAAGAAATTTTTGCCAACATTATCTCAGGGTTAATGATCTTGTTTGAAAAGCCAATTCGTATTGGTGATACCGTTACTATCCGTAACTTGACTGGGAATATTTCTAAAATCAATACGCGAGCCACCACGCTCACCGATTGGGATAGAAAAGAGATCATTGTGCCTAATAAAGCATTTATTACAGAGCAATTTATTAACTGGTCATTATCAGACTCTATTACACGTATCGTGATGACCATCCCTGCGCCAGCTGATTGCAATAGTGAACAAGTGACCAATGTTTTATTAGAAGCCTCTAAACGCTCTACCATGATTTTAGACAACCCTGCTCCTGAGGTTTACTTGGTTGACCTACAACAAGGGATCCAAATCTTCGAGTTACGTGTTTATGCCGCAGAAATGGGACATAGAATGCCAGCCAGACATGAGATCCATCAAAATATTCTGCTAGCCTTTGCAGAGCATGGCATTCCATTACCGTTCCCGCCGTTCCAAGCACGGGTAGATATGGTGGGTAATACCATTAGTACTTCAATGCGTGCAGCACCGAGAGAAGTAGGCGGATTGTAGTCAATTACATCTATTACTTTGAATAAAAATGCCACTAATTTAAATGAAAAAACCAAAATAGTGGCATTTTTGCTTCTTGTTACCACTCTTCTTACCACTGTTATGCGCCTAGCATTCAATGCAAACAACCTGTTCTAGATAGCTATTGGTATGACAAATTTAGCGCTACAATAGGCATTTCCTCAGTTTTGACGTATCACTACTAATAACTTTTTCCATTTTTTTGTTTAATGAAACTGATGATTAGTAACATAACGAAACTATTTTATCGATATATAATTATATAATATTAGAATATGAACATCAGAAAATGTTACTTAGTTTTCTATTTACTTATAGAGATCTCTTTTATTACCAAAGATCCTTCTTACTAAGTAAAGAATTAAGAAATAATAGCGACCATCTTAGTTGCTTACTGTTTTCTCTTATTTTAATTTTTATCAATTTTTGCAATATAAAAAGCCATCTTTGTTCTGTATTCTTCAAAAATTTGTGCAAACACGCCTATCTTTTTTTATTGCTAAAGATCACAAAAATACGTTTTTATACTTAAATTTACTCAATAAATGAGTATTAAAATACTATTTTCGATATTTTATTTTACTTATTTTTATCATATTTAATTTTTGTTTAACTTAAGTCAAATAATTTTAGTTTATTTTTTAACCTATCATTATCCTCTCCTTTTCCTTGCTGCATCAGCGTGACGTAGCAAAAATCATTCAAATTGCTATATGAAACACCAACAAGCAGTCTAAAAAAGATGAGTTTATTAATTTATTATATACGCAGTTTTGTTTTCTCTTCACACGAGGTGAACACTAACTTGGCCAATTTCTTTTTTATCTTTATTTTTAAATATAATAGATAAACATATTTATTAAAAAAATAAGTAATTAAGAAATTAATTAATATTTATATTTAATAAAAACAAAATA
This sequence comes from Proteus sp. G2609, assembly GCF_963896135.1. NCBI lineage: Bacteria > Pseudomonadati > Pseudomonadota > Gammaproteobacteria > Enterobacterales > Morganellaceae > Proteus > Proteus sp. G2609. The sequence goes on from NZ_CAWQNB010000004.1 coordinate 93,979, forward strand.
AAAAAAATAAAATGAAAAAAGAAAAGTAAAAAACACAAATAAAAAATATAAAACATCAATTAACAATTTATATTAAAAAAATACTAAAACTTAAGTGGACTATTAATGAAAATAAAAACAATAGTTATAAAAATTACATATAAAAAAATAAAAATTTAAGTGTTATATTCAAAGATAACAATAAAAAATAACTATAAATATTCTTCTCTAATTAAAAAGTAGCATTACAACTTATAATGTTAATATTTTTTTAACTCACAAAAAAAATGCGTATTATTACCTATTAACAATGCTAAGATATATTGCTAGCTTCGTTTAAAATGCATTATTAATAAACAATAATAAGAAGGACTCCATTATGGAAAAATCCCGCACAACATTAGACCAATGGATCACCTTACAAGCTGTTGTTGATTACGGTGGCTTTGCTCAAGCCGCTGATGTGTTACATAGGACTCAATCATCAATTAGCTATACTATCAATAAGTTAGAACAAACCTTGGGTATAGAAATACTTTCTTTAGAAAAAAGACGCGCAGTATTAACTACTGAGGGAGAACTATTGCTAACACTTTCTCGAGAAGTGACAGAAAAAGCATTATCTCTAGAAAAAAAAGCAAAAAACATCAAATTTAACAATAAGTTAAAAATTAACGTACTAATTGACCCAATGTATGTCGCTGATCTTTTTTTAAATAAAATCTCACAATTTATTAAGCAGAATAAACAGTATGATATTAATATTTATAGGAATTCTCTCAGCAAATCAGAAATTTTAGCGCAAAAAGAATATGATTTAATTGTGTCACCTTATTATATTAAATCACTGCAACCTATTGTTTTAGAAAGCATTACAACTACCTTAGTATCACATCCAGATAGCCCATTACAGAAACTACAAGATGAGGAATTATTGCAGGAATTACAAAAACATAGCTGTATTTCTCTTTCTCCTGATTCACCCGATACTGATAATCAAGCCCAAGTCATTCAAGTTGGCTCGGTAGAGACAGCAATTAGCTTAATTCAGCATGGTTTAGGTTATGCACGTCTCCCCCTTATTTTTATTCAAGATGAATTGAATAAAAAAACAATAAAACAATTAATAACGCATAAAAAAGAGAAGGAATATAAATTCTATTTATATTTGAATAAAAATTCATTTATTAATGAAAACTTGCAAAGTTTATTATCAACAATTAGCTATTCAACAAATATCTAAAAATTTTTAATAAAAAATCATTTTAATTAAATTACGACATATTAAATAATTTGATGTAAGAACAAAAAAACTCATGTAAATGTTTATTAACTTAAAAAATTAGCAGTGTTATATTTTATCGGCATACTGTCTATGCAAATAAATTTATACACATATATACTTATAAATAGATTAAAAAGTAAGTTCACTTACTTTTTATATAGGACCGATCATGAGCAAATTAAATAAATCACTCTGTGCATTAGGAGTGACTCTTTCTATATTCTCAGCACCTGCTGCTTTAGCATCAGGCACAATTAACTTTACGGGAGAAATAACCGATCAAGCATGTACTGTTGATGGCTCTTCTAAAAACTTAACCGTCGACTTAGGCAAAGTTTCTTCTAAAAGCTTAGCAACCAAAGGGGAAGTTGCTGGCCTGAAAGATTTTACCATTAAATTAATCGACTGCCCTGTTGATACCACGGTAGCCGTACGTTTTGGCGGTACTCGTGATGCAAGCGACAGAGATATCTTAGCTATAGATCAAGTTTCTGGTGGCGCAACTAACGTAGGTATCGCGTTATTTGAGAAAGATGCTGTTTCCCAAATCAAACTGTATGACGATTCACAAGATGTACAGATCACAGGTACGGAAATTAACCTAGACTACGTTGCTCGTTATAAAGCAACTGATGCGGCAACACCAGGCCCTGCCAATGGCTCTGCTGTATATAGCATCCAATATAAATAATAAATGATAAATATGAGGGTAATCACCATTACCCTCTCACCTCTCCTCAAACTTATGGCCACTTATGAAAAAGAATATTTCCCTAATATTATTTTTACTATTTTCCCTCATAACGGCTAGCCAAGCTGCTGGAATAAGTGTGGGAGGAACACGTTTTGTCTATGACGATAATCTACGTGAAATCAGTATTCCAATTATGAATACAGATAAGGAAAAACCCTATTTAATTCAAAGTTGGGTTTCAGCTTATCAAGGTGATGAAAAAACACCTTTTATTGCAACACCTCCACTATTTCGTATTGAGCCAGATAGTTCAGGCACGGCGCGAATTTCATATACCGGAGCACCTTTGGCGTCAAACCAAGAAGTGGTTTATTGGCTCAATATCAAATCCATTCCACCGATGGAAAAAAGTCCAGAGAATCAACTCCAATTAGTGATTAATTCTCAATTTAAATTGTTTCTCCGTGCCCATGATATTGAACCGCTTGATTTTGATAAGGTGAAATTATCTAAACAAAATAAAGGGTTAGTAATAAATAACGATACGCCGTATCACCTGACAATTAAACATATCTTAGTGGGTGATAAACGCTACCCATTTAATGATTTTGTTAATCCTCACCAAGAAGTGGTCTTGCTAAAAGAAAATCATATTCCGCAGAAAGTTACCGTTCAATTTATCAATGATTACGGTGCGACTGTAGATAAAGTATTAAATTAAGAGTATACGGCGATGACTTTTTCTATGATAGCAGTATCTACAAAACGATTACCCATCAACATGGCAGATAATCTTTATCGTCGTGGAGTGTTAGCTATTGCTATCACGACTGTTTTATTCCCTTATACTGTTCTTGCTGAAGATATTTTTAATCCTGAAGCACTTAATTTAGGTATCGAAAATCACGTTGCAGATATTAACAGCCTGAATTACCTGTCCTATGCAGGAGGACAACTTCCTGGTGTCTATTCTGTCGATATTTATCTTAATGATAAACTTATCGATAATCGTCAAATTCGTTTTATTTTTGATGACGATAAAAAAGTGCTGGCGCCTGAAATCAGTAAACAGGATTTACTCAATTGGGGAGTCAAAGGATCCGTTACAGACGCGTTTAGCCAACAATCTGATAGTAGTAAAATAACGGATATTGCTCGTGTTATTCCTAATGCTACATATAAATATGATTTTTCACGTGCACGATTATCATTTTCGATCCCACAAATTGCATTATATAACTATGGGCAAGGTTATATATCTCCCACAGAATGGAATGATGGGATTAATGCAGCCTTTATTAATTACACCTATCGTCAGAATAAATATTGGTATAGAGACCAAAAAGACAGTGACAATATCTTTTTAGGATTGCGCAGTGGTATTAATCTAGGCGCTTGGCGTGTACGTAATCACAGCACTTACAACAAAAATAGTGATAACGCCGCAGAATGGAACAGTCTACAAACTTACGTTGAACGCGATATCCGCCGTTTAAAAAGTCGATTAACACTAGGTGAAACCGCATCAAGTAATGATGTGTTAGAAAGTGTTCCTTATCGTGGTATTAAATTAGCCTCAGATGAAAGCATGTTGCCACAAAGTCAGCGTGGCTTTGCTCCTGTTGTGAGAGGAATTGCACAAAGCAACGCAATGGTGACTATCCGCCAAAATAATAGTGTTATTTATCAAACCTCTGTTCCCCCCGGTGAATTTGAAATATCAGATCTCTATCCCACCTCTTATAGTGGTGATTTACAAGTGACTGTTGAAGAAGCTGATGGGAGCAAACGTACATTTTCCCAACCCTTCTCTGCAGTCCCCATGATGCAACGAGCTGGGAACTTAAAATATAGTCTCGACTTGGGGAAATATAATGTTGATAGCGCAGAGCGAAAACCGACCTTTTTACAAGCTTCTGCCATTTACGGCTTACCTTATAATTTTTCCCTTTATGGAGGTACGCTACTTTCAGCAGATTATCAAGCTTATGCGATAGGTGCCGGCGTAAATATGGGGTATTTAGGGGCGATTTCAGCCGATATAACTCATGCAAATACCACGCTTATCGATAACCATAAAGCACAAGGGCAATCTTATCGTGTCCAGTATTCAAAATATTTACCGGATACCAAAACAGGATTTTCATTAGCGTCTTATCGCTACTCAACTAAAGATTATTATGATTTTTCAACCACGAATGAACGCTTTTCACAGCTTTATCGTAAGAAAAAACAGTTTCAGATCTCAGTATCGCAAGCATTAGGAGAGCTTGGTTACCTCTCTTTAAATGGTTATCAGCAATACTATTGGTATCAAGATAGAGTCGATCGCAATATCAACCTAAGCTTTAACTCTAATTATCGCTCACTCAGTTATAGTATTTCTTATGCCTATAATAAACGGCAAGAAAGTGAATTAACCGATCAAATTTTATCGATTAACTTTAACCTGCCGTTCAATATGACCAGCAATAACAATTGGTTAAGTTATCGTTATAACACCAGTAAACAAGGTGATTCGATAAGTTCTGTGAGTTTAAGTGGTACTCGTCTCGAAGATAACAATCTTCAGTATGATATTTCGCAAAACTATAACCATACTCGCCAAGAATATAGCGGTGCTATCAATGGTAGTTATAGTGCTTCAGGTGGCGAAATCAGTGCTGGTTATAACTATGATAAACGTTTCCAGTCAGTGAATTGGGGAGCAACTGGCGCGTTATTAATCCATCAAGATGGAATAACCCCATCCCGCACTATCTATGACTCCGCTATTTTAATCAAAGCGGAAGATATTGATCATTTGAAAATTAGCAGTGCACAAAGTTTATATACCAATGCTCAAGGTTATGCCGTTATCCCTAACGTTTCCCGTTATGAACGCAATAGAGTAACGGTTGATCCCGCTTCCTTAAAGGGAAACAACGATGTGGAACTCACTTCAACAACAGTGATCCCAACAAAAGGCGCGATTGTTTTAGCCGATTTTAAAGCTCGCAAGGGTGCAAGAGTATTAGTGAACCTCTCTTATAACGGTAAACCTTTACCATTTGGTAGCCAAGTTGAAATTAGCCAAGATGGACAAGTGATTTCCAGTGGGATTGTGGCTAATGATGGTGAGGTTTTCCTAAATGGTGTACCTGCAAGTAGTCAACTACAAGCCAAATGGGGGAATAGTGCTACCGAACAGTGCCAAGCAACATTAAACGCCGATCTATCGCTCGAGAAAATTCAATTTTTACAACTGGACTGCAGATAGGTGATAAATATGAATAAATATATAACTTTGGGTTGTCTGTCTGCACTTTTGTATACATCAACCGCTTTTGCTGAATATCGTGCCGATACAACCACTAGAACGGTGAGTTATAACAATCCAATTTATGTTTCAAGAACCGCGCCTATTTTAACAGAGCTGGCAACGATTGACTTAGGCACTATGTATGGCTGGACTTGGTGGAATATCACAGGCCCAGTACAAGCGGGGATCTACTTGCCCGGCTATATTTCAGCTTCCAGCCCTAAAGTAGGCAGTGCCTATGTGCGTGAATTAGGGACTAGTGGTATCGGTTATACCCTACACGGGACTATTACTGTCGGTTGCACCGGTTCCGCTTATGTCGATGGACTATATAATGTTGATGGCAACTACAGTAATCGCCTTATTTGCACAAGTAACTTAAACCGTAGTAGTTATACCGCTTCTTTAAAAATGACGTTATATAAACTGCGTAACAATATCAAATCACAAACCATTCCAAGCACATGGGTTGCTATGCTGATTTTGTATCACAATGGAGGATTTATCACCAGTGACAATACTGGCCGTACTGAACCAAAGGTTTACCTTAATCCCCTTAATATTGTTTCCAGTGGCTGTGAAGTTATCAATAATAATATTAATGTTCCTTTAGGCTCTGTGGCAAAATCGAGCTTTAATGGTGTTGGCTCTGTTAGCCCTGATAGTCTACAAGATGTGAATATCGATTTAGATTGTGATCCCGTTTCACCCATTAAGATAAAATTCGATGGCACCCCAGATGCTAGCCAAACCGCCGGCACGATTAGCCTTAATAATGCCAGTGATAGCAATACAGCCAAAGGCTATGGCATTCAGGTGAAATACCAAAACCAACCCATTGAGTTAGGAAAATTGATAACGGTGAGCGAAAAGAATAACAGTGGTAATTTTTCTATTCCTTTAGAAGCGGGTTACATACAAACTTCTGAGACTACCACCGCAGGCAAAGCTGATGGAACACTGCAATTTACCCTGCAATATCATTAAGTAAATTGCGCTCTTAAACTAAAAGGCGGAAGTATATCCGCCTTTTAATTTATCAGCAGGAACCCGCCGAGGCGATTCAGACATCAGTCTGAACGCAGTAGGGATCCACGTCCTTTAGGGCGTGGAGGATTTCAACCCATTGGTTGTGATTAAACCTGATACAACTTACGTAAATAGTGTGCAACAGCATCATCAACATTTGAGCCAATCACTTCCATATCCGGTAATAGATCTTTTAGTAGCTGGTGGGCATTTTGCATAATGCAGCCCTTACCCGCCATCTGTAGCATCTCTTTATCATTCATACCATCACCAAATGCAATGGCATCTTTTACTGAATGTTGCATCAACTTAGCGACTTTTTGTAGTGCCTCTCCTTTTGATACCCCACCCGCCATAATCTCTAGACAATTACGTAATGAAAAACTTGCGTTGATTTTATTGCCCCAGCGTTGATTAATTTTCTTTTCTAACTCAACTAACAATTCATGATCTTCTGAGGTAAAAAAGACTTTGCACACCTGTGTTGTTGGGAAGCCCGTTTGTTCAAATAGACGATAATTAAATACCGATTCTTTAAAAAATTCTTTTAATTCAGGGGTTTCTTTATTGATATACCAATCATCACTGCTATAAATATTCGTTGCGATATCTGGGTGATCAAACACCATTAGGGCTAAGTCATAAACGATTTCAGGTTCAAGATCTTGACTGAAAATCAAGGTACCTTGGGTATTGTGTACTCGAGCCCCATTTGAAGTGATCATATACGCGTCAATACCAAGCCCATCACGAATTTGTGCCACATCGATATGATGACGTCCTGTGGCAAATACAAAATGGATCCCTTTTTCAATAAGCAGATGTAACGTTTCTTTAGTATAGGGAGTTAATAAGTGGTTAGGTGATAACAAGGTGCCATCAAGATCAGAAGCAACTATCGAATACATACACATTCCTGATTAAAATAAATGCTTATCATAAAACTCACAGATTTCAATTAATGCTTGTGAGCGTAGCTTATCTATTTCGAACAAGATTTCATGGTGCGCACCTTCAATCACAAGTGGCAATTTTTGCTTTTCTTCTCTTGTTCTGGACTGACTATAACCATCACAGAAAGCCCTTACTCCCCGATTATCCACCACTTTATCTAGCTCAGCTTCAAGTACTAGCAAAGGGGTGTTAATCTCTTTTGCATGTTCAATCAGCCAATCCCCCGTTTCTAGGCTCTCTTTCATCCAATGATAGGTCGGCCCACCTAAACGTAATTGAGGGAAATCGGCATAGTAACGTAAGTATCGACGATACCTTTCATGGCTATGAGTCAATACATTCAAGATAAATGGCAAAGGAAACCATTTGCCCGTTGATACCGCGTAATTATTTCGTTCTGGAAGACTTTGTTCTGCACGGTTAACTAAAAAATTAGCCACCCAGCGTGGTATCGGTAAATTAATCCCAAACATCGGCGCACACAGTGCGGCGGCTTGGAAAGTATCTGGTTTACGTAATAGGTAGCTGGCTAAAATAGCGCCTCCCATCGAATGGGCTAACGCAAAATAGTGCTGATAGTGATAAGGCAAAACGATAGTATCAATAAATTTCGATAAATCATCGACATAATCACTGAATTTTTCTACGTGCCCTTTTTGCGGATCATCTAATAAGCGCCCTGATAATCCCTGCCCCCGATGATCGAGAAGAAAAATATCATAGCCAAGGTGATAAAAATCGAAGGCCACTTCAGGATATTTCACATAACTTTCACTACGACCAGAGCAGATCACCAACGCTTTTTTGTGTGATGAAGAGCGCCAATGAACATAGCGAATGCTCACGCCATCGACTCCGGTAAATTCGCCTTCCTGTCGTTGGTTCCAAAAGTCCAATAAGATACCATTCGTAAAAGCAGAGAATTGCTTTTCACGAGATAACCACATGTGCTGAAAAAGTGTGGTTGTCATTCGGCTCCTCCTCGTTGGCGCTATTCGAACCCCTCAATATGATCACGGATAAGTGTCATAAATGCTGGCCCAAATCGTTCTAGTTTTCGTTGTCCTACCCCATTGATCAACAACAATTCATCAGGGCAGACAGGGCATTGTTCCGCCATTTCAATCAGTGTGACATCATTAAATACCACAAAGGGTGGAATATTTTCTTCATCAGCAATAGATTTACGTAATTTGCGTAGTTTCGCAAATAATTTCCTATCGTACTGTCGATGACTATTTTTTGTTTGCTGATAACGGCTTTTTGTTGGGCTTAATAGTCGTGGTACTGCCAAGGGTAATGACACCTCACCACGCAATATCGGTCGAGCTATCTCAGTCAATTGTAATGCAGAACGATGAACGATATTTTGCGCAACCATACCTAAATGGATCAATTGGCGGATCACACTCATCCAATATTCATGGCTATGGGCTTTACCAATACCATAAACTGGCAATTTATCATGACCATTATCGCGAATGCGTTGATTATTGGCACCGCGTAAAATTTCAACAATATAACCAATGCCAAAACGTTGTCCGGTACGATAGATGCAAGATAACGCTTTTTGTGCATCCACTAACCCATCATATTGTTTAGGTGGATCAAGGCAAATATCGCAGTTACCACAAGCTTGTTGGCGGTGTTCACCAAAGTAATTAAGTAACACTAAACGTCGACAAGTTTGTGCTTCGGCAAAAGCCCCCATGGCATTTAATTTATGGGATTCAATCGCTTTTTGTTCACTTTCTGGCTTCTCATCTAAACAACGACGTAGCCAAGCCATATCCGCGGGATCATAAAACAGCACCGCTTGTGCAGGTAAACCATCGCGTCCTGCGCGTCCCGTTTCTTGATAGTAAGATTCAATATTACGCGGAATATCAAAATGAACCACAAAACGTACATTGGGTTTATTAATTCCCATGCCGAAAGCGACCGTTGCGACCACAATCTGCAAATCATCGCGTTGAAAAGCATCTTGCACTTTTGCTCGTGTGGCAATATCCATACCCGCATGATAAGCGGCGATACTTAATCCTCGCTTACCTAGTCGTTCAGCGGTCTCTTCTACTTTGCTGCGACTATTACAATAGATAATGCCTGATTTTCCTTTCTGCCCACGAATAAACAGCCAAAGTTGATCGAGCGGTTTATATTTTTCAACTAAAGTATAGCGAATATTCGGTCGGTCAAAACTGCTAATATGAACTAAAGGTGTGCGCAACGCGAGCTGATTAATAATGTCATGACGTGTTGTATTATCAGCTGTCGCCGTTAACGCAATAATAGGGACATCAGGAAGATACTGTCTTAATAAGCCAATTCCTCGGTATTCAGGGCGAAAATCATGACCCCATTGAGAAATACAGTGTGCTTCATCCACCGCTAATAAAGCAGGCTGCCATTGCACTAAATGGTGAAGAAAACTCTCCATCATTAGGCGTTCAGGTGCAATATATAACAGTTTTATTTCACCCCGTTGACAACGCATTTGTACTTGCAGTTGTTCATCTCGGCTTTGAGTTGAGTTAAGAAATGCCGCGTCAATACCGTGTAAGCAGAGTTGATCAACTTGATCTTTCATTAGGGAAATCAACGGAGAAACAACTACGGTTAAGCCATCAAGCAAAAGCGCAGGTATTTGATAGCAAAGCGATTTTCCCCCTCCCGTCGGCATGACGACTAAACAGTCGCGCCCGGTGATAATGGTATCAATAATCTCTTGCTGGCCTGGTCGAAATTGCTGATAACCAAAGGTTTCGCGCAAAATAACCTGAGCTGATGGCATTGAATTAAGAACTTCTGCTGTGGACACGCCATTCCTCTGAAAAGCTGGTAAGAACGATAATGAGGAGTAAAAGAAAAGGCACCAGTATAAAGGTGCCATCACCACTTGTCGTGTTATGCTACCCTAGAATGAAGAAAATTACAGCATATCATTGAGCATAACGCCGACACCGATACGAGTTTGACGGAAATTATAATCAATCATCGACTCCCCATACCCACTAAATAGTTGGGTATAAAAGCGTACATGCTTGGTAATAGGATAGCTCCAGCCTAGCTCAGCAGCACCGTATCCGCTACTCCAGTTATAACGCCCTGTTAAAGTAAACGTACTTTCGCCTAAACGATAACCCGCTTTTAAGCGGTAATATCCCATATAGCGATTAATATCGGGATTATCATCATTTTTAGCACTTTCATTAAAACGGTACCAAGGTTTCAGATCGAGTTGGAAATTACCTTTTTGCGCCATAAAACGTGCATAAACACGATTCCAACTTCGTGAAGTAGGCTCTGCGCGGCCATTCGATTCATGGTTAAATCCCGTTTCAATTTCTCTTAATGTCCAACCGGCAAATTGATAATCCGTCGCCCAACCTAAAAACAGTTGTGGTTCATAGTTGGTTTCACGAAACGGCGCAGACTCTTTTTTATTACTTAGCTGCCACCAAGAGCGTTGCGTATAGGAAGCTGCTAATACAGAATTTTCCCCGGCAATGCCACGCCACAGCGGGAATGCAAGACTTATCTGAAACTTAACTTCATCTTTTTTAGCCTTATGACCCCAATCATAACTGGCAATCGCCTCTTTATTCATATCGGAGGTTTTTGTGTAAATAATATAATTAGATTCATAAGGGTAAAGTACAAAGGGTGAATCATACTCTTGTAATAGACCGGAAATAATACTGCCCTGAACCAACGGTGTTGGAGATGATACAGGTGATATCTCCGCCGCCACTCCCCATACAGGGTAGGTTAAAATCACCGTGAGTAAAGAACGGATGTAACGCATAGTTAATTATCCTGTATTATTAGTGAACAATATAAAAGATAGCACTTAATATTTGTCGTGAGCGCTTATAAATCAGCTTTATTCGCGTTAGGCGTCCATATTTTACACGTTATTTCCATTAAATCTCATATATTTTCTCGACACTCTATTAACCTGATGAATGGGAAATTACCTTTTTGTCATCTATTATTAACAAAACATTAACCTAATAATAAAATGTCGAGGAACTTTAAAATGGAGAAAATATTAACACTGGAAGAAGCACAAGCGTTGATTGGACATGTTTTTGTCTATCAAATGCCTTTTAATCAACTGATAGGTTTAGAATTAATTCGCTTCGAACAAGATTATGCTGAGATCCAATTTCGCTACCAAGACAAACTGGTTGGCAATATCGCACAACGCATTTTACATGGTGGCATGATAGCCTCGGTGTTAGACGTAAGTGCAGGTTTAGTCTGTGTAGGTAATGCCCTAACACGTCTAGCCCCTATATCCCAAGAGCAACTTGAACAAAAACTGGCCAAAATGGGTACTATCGATCTACGAGTTGATTATTTACGCCCAGGGCGAGGGGAATGTTTTACCGCAAGTAGTCATATACTACGTAGTGGTAATAAAGTTTCTGTGGCAAGGGTTGAATTACACAATGAAAAACAAGTTCATATCGCCAGCGGCACAGCAACTTATATTGTTGGCTGATGCGACTTATCCATTATCTTGGGTAGATTAATATTAATTACTTGTAAAAAAACATGCCTAATGACACATTAGATAATGTCATTGGGTATGATAACCCCGTCACATATTTCATTTCCATCAATACCAGAGATAGCATGAGCCAGAAAAACACTTTAAAAGGCGTTTTATGTGCCCTAGGCGCCTATTTGATCTGGGGTATTGCCCCTGTCTATTTTAAAAGCATTCAAGAAGTGCCCGCAGAAGAGATCTTAACACACCGTATTTTATGGTCATTCTTCTTTATGTTGCTTTTAATGTCGATCACTCGCCATTGGCCCTATTTACGCCAACTTGTTCGTCAGCCCAAAAAAGTACTAATGTTAGCACTTACTGCGGTGATTATTGCCAGTAACTGGCTTATCTATATATGGGCGGTTAACCACGGATTTATGTTAGAAGCCAGTCTTGGTTACTTTATTAATCCATTAGTTAATGTGTTATTCGGTATGATTTTTTTAGGCGAGCGCTTTCGCCGTATGCAATGGTTCGCCGTAAGCTTAGCCTTTACTGGCGTCTTTATCCAATTATGGCAATTCGGCTCTGTACCTGTTATCGGCCTTAGTTTAGCAGTCACATTCGGCCTATATGGACTATTACGTAAAAAACTTGGGGTAGATGCACAAACGGGTATGACAATAGAAACACTGTGGCTGTTTCCTGTTGCTTTAGTTTATATCCTCTTTTTTACCCATTCACCCACCAGCAATATGTTAGAAAATAGCTGGTCGCTAAATACATTACTGATTGCTGCAGGGGTTATCACCACCGTACCCTTACTGCTCTTTACCGAAGCAGCTCAACATTTGCGTCTATCTACCCTAGGATTTTTCCAGTATATAGGACCCACATTGATGTTTATTCTCGCCACTATGGTGTATGGAGAACAAATCGATGCGGAGCGTTTAGTGACCTTTGGGTTTATTTGGGTCGCCCTTATCTTATTTACTTTAGATGCACTCTACACTCAGCAACGTTTAAGACGAAGTTAGCACATACTTACTATTGAGCTAAATTATCAATACTAATGAAAGCGCCAGAAAGATACCCCTTTCTGGCAGGGCTTGAGTGCTCTTCTTTTGTATTACAACCCATTGCTATCGCTTCTATACGGCGTTGTGAGCGTCTAAAGAATGTTGATGTAGAATTAGTTGCAATACGGATAGCACCGATCACCCCACTTAAATACAGATTCATGCGTGGCACAAAATCACGTTGATGTCGTAATAATCGACAATAGAGATCTTCTTCAAACGGGTTGGCAGGAGCACTAGGATGGTAAGTATCAAAACGCTGCTCATAAATAGGCTCCACGGGAGGCATTTTATCAACAGAGAAATCCTCAGCGATTTTTGTCACAGGCTTAATTGAATAATAAGTATCAAATAATACAGAAGTAATTTTCATCAGCTAACTCCGTTAAAATAATCTGTAACGGAATTATTAATTCTGTTAATTATATGTTCATTAAAAAAAACACCCTTAACTATCTTCTAGATTAGTAAGGGTGTTTTTTTATATTGTTCTCTTTTAAAAAATTAACAGTGTCAATAAATAACAAATCACTCTAATCGTGCAAAAGCAGCAACCAACCACTTAATACCTTCACCATTAAAGGCTATTTGTAATCGGCAGTGTTCACCGCTACCTTCGATATTAATAATAGTACCTTCACCAAATTTAGGGTGCTTAACCCGTTGACCAAGGGAGTAACCTGTATCATTACTAACAATCGGTGTACCTAAACGATGATGATTCACGGGACGTGAAACCGTCGCCCGTAACCGTACTTCTTCAACACACTCTTTTGGTAACTCGCCAATAAAGCGCGAAGGTCGATGGCTCACTTCTTTACCATATAAACGGCGGTTTTCAGCGTAAGTAAGTGTTAACTTTTTCATGGCGCGCGTCACACCAACATAAGCTAGCCGACGCTCTTCTTCTAAGCGCCCACCTTCATCCAAGGACATCTGGCTTGGGAACATGCCTTCTTCAACCCCGACAATAAACACTTGTGAGAACTCTAGCCCTTTCGCCGAGTGTAGTGTCATCAATTGAACAGCATCTTGATACGCATCAGCCTGTCCTTCTCCTGATTCTAATGCCGCATGAGAGAGAAAAGCTTGCAATGGCATTAAATCTTCGTCTTCATCTTGATAGCTAAATTGACGAGTCGCCGTCACCAGCTCTTCCAAGTTTTCAATCCGCGCTTGTGCTTTTTCACCCTTTTCCTGCTCATACATCGCTTTTAAGCCAGAATCGCGAATAATACGGTCTGTTTGCACATGCAACGGCATATCCGCTGTTTCATTTGCTAACGTCTCAATTAATTCTAAAAAGCGCGCAATTGCCGCAATAGCCCGGCCTGCTAGCATTTTATGCTCAATAACCTGTAATGCACTTTCCCATAATGTGATTTGGTTATCTCTAGCTACTTGGCGAACCACATCTAAGGTTCTATCACCAATTCCACGCGTTGGCGTATTCACAACACGTTCAAAAGAGGCATCATCGTGACGATTCGCTGTTAAACGCATATAAGAGAGGGCATCTTTGATCTCTTGACGCTCGAAGAAACGCTGTCCACCATAAATACGATAAGGCATATTCGCTTGTAATAGCGCTTCTTCCATGATGCGCGATTGGGCATTACTACGATAAAGAATGGCACAATCTGCAAGGGCGCCTCCCTCTTCATGCCAACGCTTAATACGCCCTACTACATAACGCGCTTCATCTAGGTCGTTAAATGCACAATAGAGTGAAATCGGCTCGCCTTCAGCCCCTTCTGTCCATAGGTTTTTACCTAAGCGATCGCTATTATTAGCAATTAAGGCATTAGCGGCTTTTAGAATATTACTGGTGGAGCGGTAATTTTGCTCTAAGCGGATGGTTTCAGCACCGGGAAATTCATTTAAAAAGTTTTGAATATTTTCAACTTGAGCCCCACGCCAACCGTAAATAGATTGATCATCATCACCGACTATCATCACCTTACCAGTCTGTCCTGCCAACATCCTGATCCAAGCATATTGAATACGGTTAGTATCTTGGAATTCATCCACTAAGATATTGGTAAAACGGTGTTGATAGTGTTCTAAAATTTGTGGTTTATTCAGCCACAACTCATGGGCACGTAATAACAACTCTGCAAAGTCCACTAAGCCTGCACGATCACAAGCTTCTTGATAAGCTTGATAGACTTTTAACCATGTGGTTTCCACGGGGTTACCATAGGTCTGAATATGTTGTGGGCGGAGTCCTTCATCTTTCTTTCCATTGATATACCACATACCTTGACGAGGAGGCCATTGCTTATCATCAAGAGCCATGGATTTTACAATTCGACGAATTAAACGGTACTGATCATCACTATCAATGATTTGGAAGTCTTGAGGTAAACCAGCATCAAGATAATGCGCCCGTAATAAACGATGGGCGAGACTATGGAAAGTTCCTATCCACATTCCCCCTTGACTAGTACCAATCAAGTCCTCAATACGATGGCGCATTTCTGCTGCAGCTTTATTAGTAAATGTTACCGCCATAATGGAAAAAGGAGAGGCTTGTTCAACAGATAATAACCAAGCAATGCGATGTACTAATACACGTGTTTTACCACTACCAGCACCTGCAAGTACCAGCATATTTACACGCGGTGCTGCAACGGCTTCGCGCTGTTTATCGTTAAGGCCTTCGAGCAGATATGAGACGTCCATAATTACCAATCATTGAGTGAAGAGAAATACTGTGGATATATACAGAAGTTAGTTTATTAAGCAACAAACTAACAGGATTTTACGCCCGATGCAAAACTATGCCCACTGAAAAGTGGATAAAGACCTGCACAGAGCGCGTCTATGACTAAATTAATTCAACCAGTTTAGCTAATTCAGTGATCTCAATATGAGGCATAACACGCGTTTCACCTTCGGTAAACAAACTGCGATTATCTAAATTAATCCAACACGCCTGTAATCCACTTTTAACCGCGCCTTCTACATCCGTCACTAGATGATCGCCTACATGCAAAATATTCTGATGAGGGAGTTTAAGTAACGAAGCCGCCTTATCAAACATATCAGGATAAGGCTTAGAGCGCCCATCAGGCCCTGCCTTTAAAATATGTGTAAAGTATTGCCCCAACCCACAGCTTAATGGATTAGCATTACCATTAGTAATAGCGATTAATGGGATTTTTTCCGCCAGTTGTGTCAACACTTGATGGGTATTATTAGGGACATTAATACGGCTACGCCAATAAGCAAAATGAGCCATAATTTCATCAGCACCTTGCTGTGCTTTAGTTTCACTATAACCATAGTCTAACAACATATTTTTAGCCGCTAACCAACGCCACTGAGTGATATCGTGAAAAATATCAGGATTATTTTCTAATAGTGGCTGTTTGTAAGCATCTACATCATGTTCAGTAAAATGGTGAAAACGCTCATCATACTGACGGATAAACGCTAAGGTCTCTTCTTCTGTTTTATCCATCACAGGAACATTGTCATACAGCGTATCGTCTAAATCAAAAGTCATCGCTGCAATCGGCATCAGAGTGCGATAAAAGTGCATTATGATTTTTCTCTCTTAGCTCTTGGATGAGCAGCATCATAGACTTTCGCTAAATGCTGAAAATCTAAGTGAGTATAAACTTGTGTGGTTGATAAATTAGCGTGGCCTAATAGCTCTTGTACTGCTCGCAAATCACCACTTGATTCAAGTAAATGAGTGGCAAAAGAGTGGCGCAGTTTATGAGGATTGACATGGCTACTGAGTCCTTGTTTCACCCCCCAAAGTTCAAAACGTTTTTGCACACTGCGAACAGATAATCGTTTACCGCTTTTCGTTGAGATAAAAACCGCAGTATCCTCAGGAGAATACAGCTCCCGCATGGCAAACCAATGCTGTAACCACTCTACAGCTTTTCTTCCCAAGGGAACTTTACGCTCTTTACTGCCTTTACCTAATACTCGGACTTCGCCTTCTTGGAGATCAATATCATTGATATTTAAGTTAGTCAGTTCAGATAAACGTAATCCAGCGCCATACATCACTTCCAGCATCGTTCTATCCCTTACAGAGAGGGGATCTTTTAAGTCGATATTCATCAACTGACTGACTTCATCAACATCCATATTTTTAGGCAAGTGACGACCTGATTTGGGTGTTCGAACCCCTTTGGCGGGGTTTACTGCTAACATTCCTTGAGAAACTTGCCAATCAAGGAAGCTACGCAATGCTGAAAAGCGCAATGCTAAACTTGCAGGTTGTAATCCACTGCGATGGCTTTTAGCCAATAACATACGCACATGTTGGCTTTCTAGTAACGACCATTGGTTGATTTTTATTGCAACCATCATTTGTGCAATGGTCATTAATTGTCGCTGGTAATTTTCTACCGTTACCGGACTTAATCGCCGTTCAACTTCGATATAACTTAAGAAGCTATCAATGGCTAATGAGAGTGTTTCAGGGACGTCAATAATTTGGCTCATTGTCTTGCGATCCAGCGAGTTAATAACTCAGGTAATATCTGTGCGAGTTTATCCAACATTGCCGTTCCCATACCTTCTTGAAAATGTTGGCTATCTCGACTATTAAAAATGATCACCCCTAAATCGCCATAATGCCCTAATAATGAGAGTGCTACAGAGCCAGAACGACGAACATTAGGCATTAATAACATCATTTCTTGGCCATTTAATGGCCCCAAATAGTGATTATTATCGCCCATACGCTGAATACGGAAATGCTCAAATGTTTGACGAGATAGTGCGAGTGTTTGAGCATCTAAAGGAGGTTGTAATTGCCAACGATCGGTGAAAAGACGCAGTTGTACTGAGTAAAGCCCTAACTCCTTCGCCCAAAGATTTAACTGTTCCAGCATTTCCTTTAATGAATTACAGCGGGATAACTCAGAGATAAGCCTTAGTAATTGGCTAAATAGAGATTCATTTTCTGCTGCTTGCTCAATCAACAAACGCATATCCTCTTCAAGATAATGAATACGTGTTCGCTGACGTGACATTATCCACTCAACTAATGAGATACTCCCTCTTACTGGGTGAGGAACTTGCATTTGCTCAATATAGCTGGCATTACGGATAAAGAAACCAGGATGCTCCTTGAGATAATCAATGATGGTTTGATCGTTGAGTTCGTTTTTCTCAGGGTAACAAAACTGCTCATTCTTATCCGTCATACCAAGCACCTCTCAAAAATAATATTATAGCTGGATTGTTCCATCATAAATATGCACAGCAGGTCCTGTCATATAAAGTGGGTTTCCTGTACCTTTCCATTCAATTGATAATGATCCACCCGGTAAATTAACTTTCACTTTTCTATCTAATAAACCTTGGGAGATCCCCACCGCGACAGCGGCACAGGCACCGCTTCCACAAGCTTGAGTTTCTCCAGCACCACGTTCAAATACCCGTAAATGCAATGTATTTCTATCAACCACCTGCATAAAACCAATATTGGCGCGCTCTGGAAAGCGTTCGTGTTGTTCCAATACTGAGCCCAATGACTCAACTTCCGCAGTTTTGATATCTTCCACTTGGATCACGCAGTGCGGATTTCCCATTGACACCACACCACATAGAACTGTTCGTTCCATCGCTCTGATAATATAGGTTTTTTCTACTTTTTGAGCACGAAACGGTACTTTTTGTGGTTCAAACTCTGGCTCTCCCATATTGACACAAACATCTTCATTATCCATAACATGTAAGGTCATTCTGCCAGACTGGGTACTGACTTTTATTTCTCTTTTATTTGTAAGCCCTTTTAGTCTCACAAATCGAGCAAAACAGCGAGCACCATTGCCACATTGTGCGACTTCACTCCCATCAGCATTAAAAATGCGGTAATGAAAGTCCAATTCAGGATCATAAGGTGCTTCAACTACTAACAGTTGATCAAACCCAACACCAGTATGTCGATTGGCTAACCGGCAAATTAATTCTGGTGAAAAATAAACATTTTGGGTAACAGCATCAACAACCATAAAGTCATTGCCTAACCCATGCATTTTTGAAAATTGCATCTTAACCCTGCCTGAAACGGGTGTCCCGTTTCTAATATTGACTAATTGTTTTGTGTTGAGGAAGTCTCAACTTGCTGGGTTGGCTGGGATGACTGAGTCATATTTGCCTGAGTATCTTCAGGCGGGAAATAGAGAGGGCCTTTCAAGCCACAACCAGAAAGAGAAATCAGTGTTATTATAACAAGGGTGCAACGTAAATACGTTTTCATTCGAAATCTGCCTATCATTAATTTGGTTAATATCCTCTATAATCGCAGTTAGATCTCGAAAAGCAAATAGGAAAATGAAGATGAACGATAGTGAATTTCACCAATTAGCTGACGAATTGATGTCAGAAATAGAACAAACCATTGATAATTATGAAGGTGATGCAGATATTGATTGTGAAATCAATGGTGGCGTAATGACATTAACCTTTGAAAATCATAGTAAAATTATCATTAATCGTCAGGAAGCCTTTCATCAAGTATGGTTAGCTACGCGTTCTGGCGGTTATCATTTTGATTGGAAAGGTACACAGTGGGTTTGCGATCGTAGTGGCGGGGAATTTTTAACCATGTTGGCTCAAGCAATCAGCGAACAAAGTGGTGAAGCATTTTCTTTTTAACACAGACAACTAAGTGATGGGTGCTGGAAAGTCCCCATCACTTCTCTATCGGTTTTGCCGTGTCGATTATCAGTGATGATGTACAGCCTGATAATCATTAAATCCTTGAATAGGCTTAGTACTCATCTCTTCTTTTGGCGCGGTTTTACCTAGATCACTTAGCTTACCAAACGATCCCCCAGCAAAAGGCAGTACTTGCGTTGCTCCATCCACTTTCACGATTTGATAAAATTGTGGCAAATTGAAGTTGATAAAGCTTGAGCCATAAGTAAAGCGATCATGAGATGAAGAGTAAAAACGGCTGACATCTTTTACTAGCTCTTCTTTACTACCTTCGCAGTGAGAATAAATCTCCACTCGATTAGCTTCATCTAAGATATAGATATTAAAGACATTATTATCCTCTGTTGTTTCAAAGAAGAACTGAATAATCCCTTCACAAGCAAAACCATCAATCACAGCGGGCAGATAACGGGCATCTTTGCCTAATTTAACGGGTAATCCATGCAATTTGTTGTATGAAATAGCACCATAAAATTCAATGGCATTCTCCAACTTTTGTACAGAAACATTAAGACGTTCAAAGAACAATCCCCATGTTTGCCCTGCAATACGTAATGCTTTAAAACGCCCTGGCTCTAATCTATTGGTTGATAAACGCAATTCAATACATTCTGAGACTAACTGTTGAACACGGGTGCGAATTAAACCACGTAGATGCTGGCTATAACAAAAAACTTCAACCGATGCAGGTGGGGCCGCATCTTGGTGCATTTTACCTAAAATAGTTTTTAACGATTCCAACATCGATTGCGTACCGTTAAAATGCAGCGTTCTCACTTCATTCCAAGAGTTACGATAGAGTAAATCGATACTGCCAATTAAGCATTGCTCTTCCTCGCCAAAGCTAAATACATCCAACTTTCTAAAATCAAAATGCACTACTTGATCAGAAAAACGCTCTGTTGGGTCGACTTCTAAATTGACAATAATGGCTAAATGTCTAATTTCACAAGGGCTATACAGTGCTTTAGGCGTCGGGGCAGGTAAACGAATAGGAAAATGACTCGAGATATCCCGCACTAATTCATGAAGTTTAATTTCATCACAAGAGGAGTCACCTTGATGAATATAAACCTGTGAATCTTTAGTAAGTAACCCATTAAAATAAGACCAAGCCACTAATTTATTTAAGTAACGGTTATATTCTAACGGTTGATGACCAACAATATGTGCAAAATCAGGAGCCCGATTATAAAGATACCAACCACTACGATTAGCGCGTCCCGGTGGCACATAGATAAAGGTTAAATGAGGCTCGGATAAATCAGGAGAAATCTGTGGATTAACCAGGGTTACTTTACCCGGTAGCGCTTCAAAAGCGGCATAAAGCTTACGTGTTAATACACCAATATCTTGTGGACTAGCACTGACACTTAAGTTATTACGGCGCGCAAAACGAATAAGATTACGATAGCTTTGCATCATCGTATCTAATAATTCATTATGTGCGTTACGAACGCGCTCTATTTTCCAGCTATCACGATTATCTAATATCGCCAAACGTTCGTGATCCCACTGCCACTGCGTGACTAACTGAGATAATACTTGGCGTCGCCAACCTGCAGGTTCATTCTCATTTTTTTCATTAGATAGTTTTTCACAAACTTTCAGGTAGAAACAGCGACGGATTAAATCAAGGCGGGTTAAATCATTAATCGAAACTAAATAGCGGGTTACGCGCTCAAGCATCATACAATATGCATCTAAACCGTAATTTACGATTTCACCACGATGAAGATGCTGTTTCATTTCTAATGCCAACAATTTGCCATTAGGGTAATCCGCGGAATAGGCTTCCAATAAAATACTTTTTAATACGGCTTTATAAGGTGAATCAACACTCTTATAGAGTTGCCACAGGCTTGCACCAAAATACTCTTCGGCAGAAAGCTCACCCAGTCCACCTAAATCAAGCCATTCATTGGGCGTTAATACACCTTGGGCATAGAGTGAATTAACATATTCATCGTAATGGTACTCTTCTTCTACTGGTACCATCGTCCATAACAAACGTTTACCTGCAAGGCGAACAGCTGTACGGTAGAACTCATCAAGTAACAGGATATGCTGAGTTGAGCCGCAATCTTCCCCACCTAAGCTACCACTTGCATGATGACGGAAGCGGTTCTCATCAATTAAGAAAAAAGTAACATCAATACCTAATTCTCCCGCCCATTGTTCGATCAGTAAACATTTACGTTGTAAACGCGCACGCTCATCTTGGTCCAGCCAAGATTGGTGACAGACCCAAATATCAATATCGGAGCAGTGACTTTGCCCAATCGAGGAAGTACTTCCCATCGAATAGATACCCGTAATAGGTAACTCTCCGCTGGTGTATCCATTCATTGGCTCATCACATGATGCATTAGTCAGCTTATTGACCCATTGACGTTGCACGTCATCAGGTTCAAAGAAACATGTACCATGAGGGACATTTCCTTGAATATAGCCTGGCAACTGAGGGTGGTGGTAATGCAGTAAAACAGGAATTAAACCATACACCTGTTTAAACACATCACTCATCGATGCAAATGCACGTTCCAGCCTGAGTTGATTAATCGCATCCAGCCGTTGCTTCAGTGTTTCAATATAAAGATACAAGAGTTTCGCCTGAACAATACTAAGAAAATAGTAGAATCTGAGTTTATAAATTACCGAGCTTTAATTATTCAATTATTAATAGATAAAACTTTACTAACAAAATCTCGGAAACGTGATCAATTTAACACCTTGCAAGCAAGGCGTAAAGAGGATCTCAAAATATAGCACCAAGATCTAAATTGCTTTTTTAGTCGCTTAATCGTATAAAGCAGAGCGAATAATGACTTTTATATCATAGAGATAGTCTATTTTACTTATAGAGAAAACATATAGAAAAAAGTGTTGATCGGCCATAAAACAGCTAAAATCGACGAGTTACCTTGTGATAACAAGTTGAAAAAAATACTTACCTTTACCTAAAAAAGAGTAAAAAAATAAAAATAAACATAACTTATTGATATATAATAACTATATATAGCATTACTTTTTTCTATGAGTTATCTATAAAAATAAGTAAATAATAACAATATAAACAATAAAATTAATTAAAGACATATTCAAACTTCATCATTGTCTATTTAAATAAAATTTAAATTTTCATTATTTATTTAATTATTTTATTTCTTTTTTATTAATTAATATTTTTGTTAATTTTTTGGGTGGTTTTATATTATAGAAAAAATAGATAGAAAAGGGTCACATTAAAATAATGGTTGTTTTATCAATGTGTTCAGAAAATTCTGTAAGTCTCTCCTTTCTCTCCTTTTAGTATTGTTAAATAAATTAATTTAATGTTTAAATATTGTAAATAACCACACTTTTTATATAGATATAAAACAGTAAAAAGATAAAAATAACGATTTTTACTATTTGTAATTCCCTTTTTTATTTTTTATCTCACTAATATTGATTTAAAACCTCTTTATGATTCATTGTTTCCCTACCACACCACGCCTTAACTGGAAAAATGAACCTTAAAGTGTTAAAACAAAGCCTTATTTATAAACAGAAATTATGCTAACTCGCTCGGAAGAGATAATAATATTATGTCAAAAAGTACCATCCGTATTGCTACACGCCAAAGCCCTCTTGCTATGTGGCAAGCGCTTTATGTTAAAGAACAACTACAAATCGCTCATCCGAGCTTAGTCGTTGAATTAGTACCGATGGTCACGAAAGGCGACATCATCTTAGATACCCCATTAGCGAAAGTGGGTGGTAAAGGGTTATTTGTCAAAGAGCTAGAACTAGCACTACTCAGCTCTCGTGCAGATATTGCCGTACATTCAATGAAAGATGTCCCCATTGATTTTCCTGAAGGTCTGGGATTGGTGACGATTTGTGAGCGAGAAGATCCCCGTGATGCCTTTGTCTCTAATCATTATGATTCATTAGAACAACTGCCAGCCGGAAGTGTCGTTGGTACCTCAAGCCTACGTCGCCAATGCCAATTAAAAGCACTGCGCCCCGATTTAATTATTCGTGATTTACGCGGTAATGTAGGAACCCGTTTAAGTAAACTCGATAATGGCGACTATGATGCTATTATTCTTGCTGTCGCGGGCTTAAAACGTCTTAAATTAACTGAGCGTATTCGTTCTTCTTTGTCTGCGGAACAATCTCTTCCTGCGGTAGGACAAGGTGCCGTTGGCATTGAGTGTCGCTTAGATGATCATGATACTCAAGCCTTATTAGCCGCTCTTAACCACGCAGATACTGCAACTTGTGTAAAAGCAGAACGCGCGATGAACACTCGCCTTGAGGGGGGGTGCCAAGTACCTATTGGTAGTTATGCAATTTGGCAAAACGGCAAAATTTGGCTACGAGCATTAGTTGGCTCCCCTGATGGTGAAACTATTTTACGTGGCGAACGCTTAGTATCACCTGAAGATGCAGAGCAAGCTGGTATTTCTCTGGCCGAAGAGCTACTAGATAAAGGAGCTAGAGAGATTTTAACCGCTGTATATCAAGGTAATACAGCGATATGAGTATTTTAATCACTCGTCCTAGCCCAGCAGGAGAACAACTTACGCAACGCTTAATTGATGCGGGAAAGCATGCTTTTCATGCACCTTTAATAGAAATAGCCGCGGGTAAAGAGCTTTCCATATTAGAAAACAAATTAAATAAGCTAAGTACGGGTGATTACCTTTTTTTACTTTCTAAAAATGCGGTGTGGTACGCAAACTGGCAACTAAATCAATTACAACAATCATGGCCAGATACGCTATTCTATTATGGAATAGGTCAAAGCACCGCTGAAGAGTTTCAGCAATTAACAGGACATTCTATACGTTATCCAGAATTTGGAGAAACCAGTGAAGACCTACTGGCCTTGTCTTCACTTCAACAAATAGAAAACAAGCGAGTACTACTACTAAGAGGCAATGGTGGTCGCGAACTACTTGCCACAACATTACGTCAACGCGGTGCAATTGTTGATGAATGTGAATGTTATCAGCGTCTATTTATTGATTATGTATCTGAAGAGTTTGCGCTAAAGTGGAAAAATGCCCAAGTGGATACCTTTGTGGTCACCAGTGGCGAAATGTTGCAACAACTCTTTTATCTAGTCGCTGGATCTGAAAAAGCATGGCTGTTAGACAGTCATTTAGTGGTGGTCAGTAAACGATTAGCAACAATAGCTAGCACATTAGGCTTTAAAAAAATAACCGTTGCTGAAAGTGCCAATAATGATGCTTTATTTCATGCATTAATATAGAACTTAAATGAGACGCCGATATGACGGAACAGAAAAATACGAATGAAAATGACTTGCAGAATGGTACATCAAAGGCTGATGACGATATCCGCTATCAAGAAGTAAAACCTGTAAACAATAAGCGTTCAGGTTTGATAGGGAGTGCCGTTGCGATCCTCGTTATTCTGGCAATCGGTGGTGGTCTTTATTATTACACCACTCAACAAGCGACTAAACTAAGTACAGAAAACCAATCGCTAAAATCACAATTGGCACAATTACAACAATTGCAAGATACTTATCAACAACGTTTTGACAATATTGACAGTCAGTTTAACTCACAAAAACTCACTATTGATAAACTGCAAAATGAACGCCAAGTTACTGAGCGTCAAATCCAAAATTTACAAACGCAATTTGCTGCTATCTCAAGTGCAGATGTAAAGAGCTGGCTATTAGCACAAGCTGATTTTATGGTAAAAATGGCGGGGCGCAAATTATGGAATGACCAAGATGTCGTCACAGCGGTAAGTTTATTAAAAGGTGCAGATAGTAGCTTAGCAGAAATGAATGACCCAAGCTTATTGGCCATCCGCCGCGCCATTAATGAAGATATTGGCAACTTAGCCGCGCTGAGCAAAATTGATAATGATGGTACTATTTTACAATTAAATCAGTTAGCTAATCAGGTTGATAACCTACGCTTATCTGGATTTGAGCGTGATGGCTCACCGATGGATAAAAATGATGAAGCCATTTCAGGCTCGCTTTCTGACTGGAAGCAAAACCTCAGTAAAAGCTGGAAAAGCTTTATGGATGACTTTATTACTATCCGTCGTCGAGACAGTACCGCTATTCCACTATTAGCTCCAAACCAAGATATTTATCTGCGAGAAAATATCCGCTCTCGTTTATTAATTGCATCTCAAGCGGTGCCTCGCCATCAAACAGAGATTTATCAACAATCATTAGAAGCGGTATCTACTTGGGTACGCGCCTATTTTGATACCACCGATCCGAATACAACGGCTTTCTTAGACAGTATTAATGAGCTTGAAAAGCAGCCTATTACTCTTGCAATGCCAACAGAATTAAAAAGCCTCTCTCTGTTAGAAAAACGAGTAGAAAAGCAGATCCGTAATTTGCTGACCCAAAACGAGACATCACAGCCAGAAGCGGTTGAAGCTAAAGATGCCGAAGCTACACAAGCCCCTTATGCGGTTGATGCAGCACAAGATAGTGCAACATCAGGAACAACGACATCAACAACCGTAGCACCACAAGGAGAATAAATTTATGTTCAAGATCTTACTCCTGTTTGTGGTATTGATTGCAGGGATAATCTTCGGCCCTGTATTAGCGGGTCATCAAGGTTATGTCTTTATACAAACCGATAATTGGGATATTGAAACTAGCGTTACCAGTCTTGTGATCATGTTTGTCTTACTGCAACTGATATTGCTCTTGCTTGGCTGGTGTTATCGTCGTTTTATTGGTACAGGCTCTAAAGCCTATAGTTGGTTCTCTTTGCGCAAACGCAGCCGAGCACGTAAACAAACACGATTAGCATTAATGAAACTTGCGGAAGGTGATTTCAAACAAGTAGAAAAACTGATGAGCCGCAATGCCGATTATGCGGAACAACCTGTAGTAAACTATTTACTAGCAGCAGAAGCAGCACAACAACGGGGTGATGAGTTTAGAGTACAGCAACATCTGGAGCGTGCTTCTGAGCTTGCTGATACCAATCAGTTACCCGTTGATATTACCCGAGTGCGCATTTTACTGGCACAAAATGAAAACCATGCTGCTCGTACTGGGGTCGATGAATTACTCAATCAAGTGCCTCGTCATCCGGAAGTATTACGCTTAGCAGAAACTGCGTATATACGTACAGAAGCTTGGCAAGCACTACTTGATATCATCCCTTCAATGCAGAAAATAGCCCTACATACAGATGATGAATTAGAGCAATTACGTCAACAAGCCTATATTGGGCTGATGGGACAGAAGATGTCCGAAAATGGTTGTGATGGACTGAAAAATTGGTGGAAGGCACAGCCTCGTAAGATCCAACATGATAACGGACTACGATTTGTATTAGCAGAACACCTTATTGAGTGCAACGATCCGCAAACTGCGCAGACGATCATTTTAGATGGGATCAAACGTCACTATGATGAACGCCTGATCTTATTGTTACCGCGCTTAAAAAACAGCGATCCAGACTCAATTTTAAAAGTGCTTAACTCACTAATTAAACAACATGGTCCGACACCATTACTCAATAGCACCGTCGGTCAAATTGCCATGCAACAAGGGCAATGGGCACAAGCAGAAACAGCATTTCGCAATGCATTAAAACAGCGTCCAGATGTTCATGATTTTGCGTGGTTGGCTGATGTGCTAGATAAACAGAATAAATCAGTTGAGTCAGCCAAAGTACGCAAAGATGCGCTATTAATGACGTTAAAAAAAGACTCTGTTATTTTTGACGAGCCTAAAACAAATAAAGCACTGCAATAAATACATCATTTCATTTATTGACCAAAACCCTCAAACACAAAATTGAGGGTTTTTTATTACTTTTAAAAAGCGTATTGAACCAGTAGTACTACTTCAAGACACAAAATTAAAAATAAATAGACCCAAGCGATACGATAAAAACGATAAGGTATCCCTTTATTATTTTGGTGTGTAAATGACAAATAATATTTTCTTGCTTGGTAAAACACCACGATATAAATCAGTGCGATCCCCTGACACAGAAAAGCGACATACTTCGCCCATGATTTTCCACCGATAATCAGCATGATCAGCGGGATCAAAAAAAACAGCAATGGGCCAAACTTATCTATCAAAAAGAGCCTTTCTTGCGCAAGATACGCTTTTTGGTTATTTATCATCGTGATACTACCCCCTATTTACCCTTGCGCTGGATAATAGCGTGATAGTGTTATCAATTCAAAAGGGATGAGATAAAAAACAGACAAAAAAACACCCGTATTAAAAAATACAGGTGCATAAAATATACAATCAGGTCTACAGACGGATGGTGCCTCACTCAACGTTTCGTCCTGTTGGTGATGAATGGTGTTTCATCGATAACGTGGACGTAGGCACCGATAATCGGCTCTGCATCATTCCTAGGTTTATGAAGTCATATGCTGTCATAAGGAGTGGAATGAGCATCTACAGGATAAGTAATGCATTTAGCGTGCCAACTTGTATTTTCCGCCAATAAAAAATTAATTCCCAAACAGCATAAAACTAACTAATTGAATTTTTTAGGCGCCTTCGCCTGTATGGCGTATTTAAAATATAAAAGATCAGAGAGCGTATTTTTATCAGGCTATTGTTAAATAAAAAAGAAAAAATAAATTTGCTAACTCGTCTCTGTTTCACGACAGTTAAGCTAACACCAGTATATAATATATAAAAATCATTGAGTTAAATGTCACCTTTTAGCGACATCAAATTTGCCATGTGTTGTTTTTTACCGACAATAAAAAATATTTCATTTAAATTCATACGGTTACATAAATCATTTAACTTTCTCATGATGCTCTTTTTATGTAGTATAAAATCAGGCGGTAATACAAATTATTAATAATCTTTAACTAATATACTTACACTGCCCTGTAAACAAATAGCCTAATGATCTCCCTTTTTAAACTAAAAGAGCCAACAACCTGCTTTAATCATGAATCATAGATAAACGGT
This sequence comes from Proteus sp. G2609, assembly GCF_963896135.1. Classification (NCBI taxonomy): domain Bacteria; kingdom Pseudomonadati; phylum Pseudomonadota; class Gammaproteobacteria; order Enterobacterales; family Morganellaceae; genus Proteus; species Proteus sp. G2609. Next base: position 122,465 of record NZ_CAWQNB010000004.1, read on the forward strand.
CTATTGTGTTTAGGACAGTAGCAAAAGGACAAAAGAGAAAGGACAGAAGGAAGATACAACAATATAAATGAAATAAGACAATATTGCTGTCAATAGCTTGATAATAAATGCAAAAAAGCCTCGATATATATCGAGGCTTTTTCTTATTGGTCGGCGAGAGAGGATTCGAACCTCCGACCCACTGGTCCCAAACCAGTTGCGCTACCAGGCTGCGCTACTCGCCGTCTGAATGACTGCTCTTATCTTGTTTATGGTGCGAAGGGGGGGACTTGAACCCCCACGTCCGTTAGGACACTAACACCTGAAGCTAGCGCGTCTACCAATTCCGCCACCCTCGCATAAACAAAAACTAAGATAAGATGGGGTGGCTAATGGGACTCGAACCCACGACAACTGGAATCACAATCCAGGGCTCTACCAACTGAGCTATAGCCACCATAACAGCTATCTTACTACTTCTACAACAACGCTCTTCACCGTAACTCTTAGCACGCTTTAATGGCGCGCCCGACAGGATTCGAACCTGAGACCTCTGCCTCCGGAGGGCAGCGCTCTATCCAGCTGAGCTACGGGCGCTTCACGCCGTTGCGGGAGAGGATAGTACGGATTTACGCACTGTCTGTCTAGTGCTTTTTGAAAAAAAAAGTTTGTTTGACGATAGTTTGTGCATTTCGTCGATAAATGGAGCGTTTTTACCCACTCAACGCTCCATTAGTATAATAATCAAACAATCAAGATACCAGTAAAGATTGTGATTTTTGCTATTTAACACTTATTGCCGACAAAAAATACTCACGCAACTTACAATTTATTGGAATAGTAATAGCCAACAAATTTTAATAACTTAAATTGGCGCTTGATCCGACTAGGTTGTGACAGTAAACGATATAACCACTCTAGGCCTAAGTTTTGCCATGCTTTTGGCGCACGCTTAACATGCCCTGTAAAAACATCGTAAGTGCCACCTACGCCCATATATAACGCGTCTGGGTGTACTTGCCGACAAGCACGAATAAATAGCTCTTGCTTAGGTGAGCCCATGGCAATGGTCACAATCTTTGCTCCAGAAGCTTTGATACGTTCAAAAAGTGCATCTCTATCTTGTGGCGTAAAGTAACCATCTTGGCTACCGACAATATTCACATTCCATTGTGCCTTTAATTTACTTTCCGTCTGCGCCAATACCTGAGGTTTGCCACCAACCAAAAAGACCGGTGTGCCTTCTTTCCCGGCACGCTCCATTAAAGCTTCCCATAAATCGGCTCCCGCAATACGAGACACTTGTGCATCAGGATATTTACGTCGAATGCCGCGAACAACACTAATGCCATCGGCGTACAAATAATCCGCTTCATCTAATAACTGATTTAGGCCTTTATCTGTTTCTGCGGTTAAGATTTTTTCTGCATTAATCGCAATTAAAGAGCCACTTTTAATTTGCGCACCTTGATAAAGATAATCCAAAAAATGCGCCATATCTTTAAATCCCCAGATATTGTGCCCACGGATGGAATACTTCGGAATTGAATTTGTATCCATTACTTTTCCTTTTGTTCTAAACGAGGTTTATTGCGCACTTGATTAATAACATAGTGACGAACTAATCCTGCACTTTCAAATAACCAATACAGGAGTTTGGCTGCAATTAAACAGGCACCAAATACTAAACAGAAAAAGACCACGCGAGACACAAACGAATCAACGCCCTCACGCGCTAAAACAATCATGTTAAAAATAGCACCAAAGCAAAATGCTTGAAGAATGGCAGATTTGTAGCGATTGTGTTCATTTAAACCTTGCTGATAGAGCCAATCAAACCACTTAATAATAAGCCCAACAACCACCGCGCCTAAGGGGATAAATACAACGCCCCCCATCACCACCAAGGAGCCAATTAACGTTGGTGAAATGGCAAGTCCTGCATGATAATTAAGCACTTCCCAAGTAAAATAGTTTGCTGAATTTAGTACGACATCTGGTCTTTGTGGCCAAACCCATGAAGGGATAAACACATAAAAATCGCGAATAATAGGTGCGAGTCCTTGAAACTCGATTTTGTCGTAATTATTCAACAATAATGCAAGATTTTCCCAAGGAGAGAAGGTATCGCGAGTCAGATATAAAAAGGTATAAAAAGCTTCGGCACCACTGACATCAAGCCCGTAACGTTTTAGTGCTAACCAAAACATACCGACAATGCTCATCACACCTGCAGCAATTAACATCCATAAGGTTATCCAACCACGTACGATGCCAATAAATAAAAATAGTGCAAACGCAATAATGATATTTGCGCGTGTTCCCCCGACGATAACATAGGTCAAAATACCAAAGCCGACCGTCGCACAAAGGAAAAAAAGCCAACGTTGTTGTGTGGGCTTTAAGAAATAGACCACCAGCATTGCAGGAATAAAAAAATAGAAAAAGCGTTTTAGCGCCACACCTGATACTTGGCTTGAAAAAATTTGGCTATATGTTTTCAACTTAAAGAGTAAGAAACCATTTTGTAAGAAAAATATGCCCACAGTGACGATAGCAATTAACGCTAACAGTATCCAAGTTAGGTTGGTCTCTACCCGATTCATCGTAAATAACGGCCTAGAAGGCTCGCTAGAGGCTTTTCTTAGTCTTACCTTATAAGTGACATAATAAATCGCATAAAAGCTAGTAGCGGCTAATAGAGCGTGTAATAAGGCATCGACAGGAACAACTGCCACATCAAACTGAAAGACTAATAAACAAGTTAATGGAAAGCCAAAATAGAATGTCAGCAAATAAAGCATGGAAAAGAAGACATTAAAATTAAAGCGTACCCGACGAAACTCTTGGTAGGTCAGTAATAAAATAAACCCCAACGAGATAAAGTAGACAAGGGTTAATCCCCCCAATTGCGCCAATGTCATTGGGTGTCTCCTGTGCTCATCTCAATCAATTGCTTCCAACCTTGGATAAAGTTAGGTGCAAAGAAGGTGATATTCTTCCTATCCAGTAGCAATAATTGACGTTGCGCTTCTTCAATTAACGCCACATCAAGTTTATCACCAGAGAAGAAAACGGGAACACTTTGCTCTGTTAAGTCTTGCCAAAATGGATTTTGACGGCTAATCACAAAAGGGATCCCAAATTGGATCAACAGGCATAACGTACCAATACCCTGCTGACGTTGGAAAATAAAATAGCCTAAATCACAGGTTTTTAAGAGTGCGAGATAATCATCAAAGGCAAGATTATGTCGTAATATCTCAACGTGTTCTGTTGGAAATAAGTTTGTCGCCGCATCAGATACTTGCTGAATATAATCCTCGTTATTAGCGGGATATCCCATAGGAATGATCACTTTTGCTTTATGACCAAATTGTTCAGCAATCGCATTTAAAGCATCGATATGGCGGTTAGATTTATCGCCTGAGTTACCTAATACAATGGTAATATGCTGAGGATCAACGGCCTTCTTTTCTGTAAGCGTCAGCGCCGGATCCATTCTTGTTGGGAAATAGAGCAAATTCGCGGGGATATTAACATTTGATTGAGCAAAATAATTTAGATCACCCCGTGTACCAAACACACGTCCAACCCGTTTTTGCGCGAGTTTACGCAATAGATAAAACAGTCTAAATTTTAATTGCTTAGCATCCTGATAAAGATCAGCACCCCAAATATGCCACCAGAATTGATGACGTTTAATTTTGCCCATCAATAAAGCAAGCCAAATAGGCGCATTAAATTGCCCCAGAAATAGAAAACGTTGTTTTCTATCTGCTTTAGCTAATGCTACCACTCTCTGCGCGACTTGTTTTTTATCCGCTAAACACTCAATCTCTAAATGAGGATAAAGTGATGATAACGAGTTATCTTTACTGGCAACGATAAAACGAGGTTTATACGTTAATGCCGCCTCAGTCACGAGGTGGTCGTTAAAAAAGCGTAACATTGTGTTGTTATGATGCACAATGTCTGAACCTAGTACGTAAATCAAAGTTGTCATTTGCGCCTGCAATAAATCACGAAAACAGAACTACAGAGAAGGAAGTAAATAATATAGGTTGCCATATAGGCTTGAGCTGCACCTAAAGCACCATGTTCAGGAATAAGCCAGCGTGAAAAAAGCGTTAATAAGGCAAATTGGCTCACTTCTGTCAGAATATAAAAACGCAAAGCAGCCTTTGCAATCACCAGATAGCCAAAAACATAAGCCCCTACTTTCAACACATCACCAACCAGTTGCCAAGCAAATAACTCTCGCATAGCGATAAATTTTTCAGAAAATAGCAACCAAATGGCAAAATCTCGCAATAACCAAACCATAAAACTAGCCACTGCCACCGCTGGCAAGACGAATTTCAGTGACTTGGTTATCTCTTTGGCTATCTCACTTTTTTGCGTTAATCGTGAAAGTGTGGGTAATAAGTAAACAGAAAATGATGCTGTAATAAATTGTAGATAAGCATCCGATATACTGCTAACCCCTTGCCAAATGCCAACATCATCCCAGCTATAATGTTCTGCTAACAAGTTACGCATCATGATATAAGCGACGGGTAAAGTGATAGAAGTCAGTAGCGCCATAATGGTAAATTTACCAAGATGACTGGCGATAGCCTTATCCCAACTTGGTTTTAATTCACTGAGAGCAAAACGCTTACGTTTTATTAAGATAACCATCGCTGGCAATAAAATCAGTGCAGGTACTAAAGCTAAGCCAATTAATGCACCGTGATAACCTGCAACGAGATAACAGAGATAATAGGCAATAACACCAATTAAACTTCCCGCAATAATCGCTAAAGCGTTTCCAGATGCATCTCGATAACCTTTTAATATCGCCAGAAAATAGTTGGCATAGGCAATCCCCATCTGAATAAAGGCAACCATTCTGACAATATCTAGATATTGCAGATAGTCATCACCAAATAAAACGCGACTAATTGGTGTGGTAAAAATAAGAAATAAAATGGCAAGTAGTGTAGAAAACAGCAATATCATTGATGATGATGTACCCAACACATTTTTGCGTTGTACCGCATCATCTTGATATTGCGCAATCAATTTTGTTACACCATTAAAAATACCCGCCCCTGACAGTACACCAAGAACGGTAATTAATTGGCGGAAGTTACCCGCAAGTCCCACTCCGGAGGGACCAAAGGAGACCGCCAATAACTTTACAACCAACAGGCCAGCCCCGATTTTTATCAAGGTTGACCCAGCTGTCCAAATTGAAGCTTTAGCTAACGACATATCAAGCAAAGAAATGACGAATATGATGAATAACGGTTTGCTGCTCTTCTTCAGTCATGTTGTAGAACATCGGTAAGCGCACCAAGCGTTCACTCTCTTGTGTAGTGAAAATATCTTTACCATCAAAACGACCAAACTTCATTCCGGCAGGACTCGTATGCAGTGATACATAGTGGAATACCGTTAAGACGCCCTGTGCTTTCATATACTCATTAAAAGCCGTACGCTGCTCTATATCATTAAGTTTAATATAGAACATATGGGCATTATGCTCTAAACCGTCTGGTACAACAGGCAATGTTAACAAACCTTGTTCGGCTAACGGCGTTAATGCATCGTAATAGATTTGCCAGAATGCTAAACGACGTTCATTAATTTTATCGGCTTGTTCGAGTTGCGCCCAAAGATAAGCGGCTTGCAAATCAGACAGCAAATAGCTAGAGCCAATATCACGCCAAGTGTATTTATCAACTTGCCCACGGAAAAATTGACTACGATTGGTGCCTTTTTCACGGATCACTTCCGCACGATTAATTAAAGCCGGATCGTTAATCAGTGTTGCCCCACCTTCACCACCTGATGAATAGTTTTTCGTCTCATGAAAGCTATAGCAACCAATATGACCGATAGTTCCTAAGGCTTTGCCTTTATAAGTCGACATTACCCCTTGCGCAGCATCTTCAACGACAAACAGGTTATGCTTTTTGGCGATCGCCATAATGGTATCCATTTCACAGGCAACACCTGCGTAATGAACGGGCACTATCGCACGCGTTTTCTCCGTAATCGCCGCTTCAATTTTTGTTTCATCAAGGTTCATGGTGTCTGGACGAATATCGACAAACACAATAGTTGCACCACGTAAAACAAAGGCGTTCGAAGTCGAAACAAAAGTGAAACTCGGCATAATCACTTCATCGCCGGGTTTGATATCCAGAAGGATAGCCGCCATTTCTAACGATGCTGTACAAGAAGGTGTTAACAGCGTCTTATGACAATGAAATTGTTCTTCTAACCACTTTTCACATTTTTTTGTGAAGTTGCCATCACCACAGAGCTTGCCACTTTCCATCGCCTGTTTCATATACTCTAATTCTGTGCCAACAACGGGTGGTTTATTAAACGGAATCATATTATCCCCTGTATAACCAATAAGTAGTGCTATCAATTAAAGCACCGCTTTGTGTATATAAACGCGAAGCTGCAATATTGCTAATTTGTGTTGCAACATAGAGGGTTGATAGACCTTGCTGTTGACACCAATACTTCGCCACCGACATCAGTTGCTTACCAATGCCTTGTCCTGTTCTATTGGGCATTACAGCAAGTAATCCCACTCTTGCTTCACTCTCAGAAATCCGACGTAATGTTACAAACCCTGTAACCTTATTTTCGCGATCCATCGTCAATAAACAGCTATCATCGAAAGTGCCTAAAACCGCTTTTTTTACCCATAATGCATAAAAACGGCTGCTATCACCTTCTTGATACCATGGCGCTCGAAAGCGACTTTGTACAAAAGCCGCAGAAGCCGTTGTCATTAATAATGGGATATCAGTTTCATTGGCAGTGCGAAAATGTATTTCAGCAATATTTTCACAAGCATTTTCTGTGCCAATTGGCAATTTGAAATCTATTTCACCTTCAGCGAATTGAAATCCTAATTGCGTTAAGTTATCAATCAGTAGAAGATCATAGGAAGCAACTTTGGCATGAACAACCGTAAATTGCTCAAGCCTATCTTGTGTTAAAACAGGCGCTTGAGCACTAAACTCAAGACGGCCTGTATTGAGGGAGAAAAAATCGCTCTCCCACTCAAGATAATTAATATTGGCGAGGACGGACATGTAATAAATCCAATAGATAGCGGCCATAACCTGTTTTGGCGAGTGATTTTGCGCTTTCTCTAACTTGTTCGTCAGTTAACCAACCATTACGCCAAGCGATCTCTTCCAGACACGCCACTTTAAAACCTTGACGTTTTTCAACGGTTTGTACAAAAGTACTGGCTTCAATTAAACTATCGTGAGTCCCCGTATCTAACCAAGCAAAACCGCGTCCCAATAGCTCCACATTAAGCTCACCACACTCAAGATACATCTGATTAATCGAGGTTATCTCAAGCTCACCACGAACAGAAGGTTTCACCTTTTTCGCAAAATCAACCACGCGGTTATCATAGAAATAAAGCCCAGTGACCGCCCAATTCGATTTAGGCTGTTGAGGTTTTTCTTCTATTGACAGCACTTTGAAATCATCATCAAATTCAACAACACCGAAGCGCTCCGGATCCATCACTTGATAACCAAATACTGTTGCGCCCCGCTGACGTTGAGCAACTTGTTTTAGTTTGGGGCTAAACCCTTGACCAAAATAGATATTATCGCCTAAGACTAAACAACAGTGCTCATCACCAATAAACTCATCCCCTAAAATAAAGGCTTGAGCTAAACCATCAGGAGATGGCTGAACTTTATATTGCAAATGAACACCAAATGCAGAGCCATCACCCAATAAACGTTGAAATGAAGTGAGATCATCAGGAGTGGTGATAATCAAAATATCACGAATTCCCGCTAACATAAGTACTGAGAGCGGATAATAGATCATGGGTTTATCATAGATAGGTAACAGCTGTTTCGATACCCCTTTCGTTATCGGATGTAAGCGTGTACCAGAGCCACCCGCTAAAATAATACCTTTCATCATTTATCCTTCACGTAATCAATCACCCAGTCCTAAACGCTCTCCTGCATAAGAGCCATCTAGTACTCGTTGCCACCAAGTTTGGTTATTTAAATACCACAATACCGTCTTACGAATACCTGACTCAAAGGTCTCTTGTGGTTTCCAACCTAACTCTGCTGCAATTTTAGCGGCATCAATAGCATAGCGTAGATCGTGACCCGGTCTGTCTTTTACATGGGTAATTAAATCAACATATTTCGCCACACCAGCAGGTTTATTAGGATGCAACTCTTCGAGCAATTCACAAATAGTTGTCACTACATCAATATTACGGCGTTCATTATGACCACCAATATTATATGTTTTACCCGGTTGAGCCGTTGTTGCCACTAAATACAATGCACGGGCATGATCTTCAACATAGAGCCAATCGCGAATTTGTTCACCTTTGCCATAAACAGGCAGTGGTTTTCCTGAAATTGCATTCAAAATAATCAGCGGGATTAATTTCTCAGGAAAATGATAAGGGCCATAGTTATTTGAACAATTGGTGATCAATGTTGGCAAGCCATAGGTACGCAACCATGCTCGTACAAGGTGGTCACTGGATGCTTTAGAAGCTGAATAAGGGCTACTTGGTGCATAAGGTGTCGTTTCAGTAAAGAAATCATCCGTTCCTTCTAAATCGCCATACACTTCATCAGTTGAAATATGGTGGAAACGAAATGCCGCTTTTTTATCTTCAGGTAATACTGACCAGAAATGACGTGCAGCTTCTAATAAGGTGTAAGTACCAACAATATTAGTTTCAATAAACGCTGCCGGCCCATCAATAGAGCGGTCAACATGGCTTTCCGCGGCTAAATGCATCACGATATCTGGTTGATATTGCGCAAATAGACTATCAAGTGCAGCGCGATCGCAAATATCAACCTGTTCAAACGCGTAACGTTCACTGTTTGCCACAGGGGCAAGTGACTCTAAATTTCCCGCATAAGTCAGTTTATCTACCACGACGACACTGTCATTGGTGTTATCAATAATATGTCTAACAACCGCGGAGCCGATAAAACCGGCGCCACCTGTGACTAAAATACGTCTCAACGCCATACTCCTTTTGTATCGACAATCCATTTTTGGGTAACTTGGCTACCAGGTATCGCTTTAAACTGTTGATGGTCGACTAACATTAAAACAATATCCGCCTCTTTTAATGCCTGCTCTGTAGAGACTAATTCAGTGATACCTTTTAATTTTGTCGGTAATTCATGAATATTTGGCTCTACGGCAAATGTTTTCCCACTATGCCAGTTAGCAACTTGTTGGGTGATATTCATTGCTGGACTTTCACGTAAATCGTCAATATTAGGTTTAAAGGCTAAACCAAAGCAGGCAATTTTGATCTCGTTAGCACGTTTACCGGTTTCAGTTAAACAATCCGCCACAGCGGCTTTAACTTGATCGATAACCCATACAGGTTTGCCATCATTTACCAAACGGGCAGTATGAATTAAGCGTGATTGTTTAGGATTTTGAGACACGATAAACCAAGGATCAACGGCAATACAGTGTCCACCGACACCAGGACCCGGCTGTAAAATATTCACGCGAGGATGACGATTAGCCAAACTAATTAGCTCCCACACATTAATATCTTGGTCAGCACAAATCAGGGATAACTCATTAGCAAATGCAATATTCACGTCACGGAAGCTATTTTCTGTTAGCTTACACATCTCTGCAGTACGGGCATTAGTGATAACACATTCACCTTCAAGGAAAATTTTGTATAACTCGCTGGCACGCTCTGATGATTTACGGTTCATGCCCCCCACAACACGGTCATTGCGGATAAGTTCAACCATCACTTGTCCTGGCAATACACGCTCAGGGCAATAAGCGATATCAATATCGGCATTTTCACCTTGTTGATGTGGGAAAGTTAAATCCTCACGAGCCTGCGCAAGCCACTGTGACATTTGTTCTGTTGTTCCAACGGGTGAGGTTGATTCTAAAATAATCAAATCACCTTTCTTAAGTACAGGTGCTATTGAACGCGCAGCAGCTTCAACATAAGCCAGATCAGGTTCATGTTCGCCTTTAAAGGGGGTTGGAACAGCAATAAGGTAAGCGTCTGCGGGTTGTGGTGTGGTATAGGCTTTTAAATGCCCTTCTTCAACAGCTTGTTTTACCACTTTATCCAGATCAGGTTCAACGATGTGAATTTGACCTTTATTAATGGTATCAACAGCGTGTTGGTTAACATCCACACCAATAACACTTTTTTTACGAGAGGCAAAAGCTGCCGCTGTTGGTAATCCAATGTAGCCGAGGCCGATAACAGAAATAGTTTCAAAACTCATAATGTCACCTGATTATTTTTCAATGCTTCAAGAATACGTTGGCAGGCATGACCATCACCATAAGGATTTGTTGCTTTACTCATTTGGTGATATGCGTTTTCGTCTGTCAATAAAGAGGTTACTTCGCTAACAATACGTTTAGTATCTGTACCCACTAAACGCACAGAACCGGCTTCAACTGCTTCAGGGCGCTCTGTTGTATCGCGCATAACAAGAACAGGTTTACCTAATGAAGGCGCCTCTTCTTGAATACCACCTGAATCAGTTAAAATAAGGTAAGCGTGGTTCATTAAATAAACAAAAGGCAGGTAATCTTGCGGTTGAATTAATTTAATATTATTAATTCCATGCAGAATACGCTTTACGGGTTCACTTACATTAGGATTCAAGTGAACAGGATAGACAACTTCAACATCGGGGTGAGCCAATGCAATCTCTGCTAATGCTTGGCAAATGCGCTCAAAACCACCCCCAAAGCTTTCTCTGCGATGTCCCGTAACTAAGATCATCTTTCTTTCTGGCTGAATAAAGGGATATTGCACAGCAAGTTCATCGAGCAGGGTTTGATTTCCCATCACTCGCTCGCTAACCCAAAATAGCGCATCAATAACGGTATTGCCGGTAACAAAAATATTTTTATCCGCAACCGCTTCTCGCACCAGATTTAACTTTGCAGTTTCAGTGGGAGCAAAATGGTACATCGCCAAATGGCCGGCAATTGTCCGATTCGCTTCTTCTGGCCAAGGAGAATAGAGATTACCGGTACGTAATCCCGCTTCAACATGACCGACGGGGATTTGTTGATAAAAAGCAGCAAGGCTTGCCGCCATGGTGGTGGTTGTATCACCATGTACTAACACAACATCAGGTTGAAATGACGCTAGAACAGGTTTTAAACCTTCTAAAATGCGACAGGTTATATCTGTTAAATCTTGTCCTGGTTTCATAATATTGAGATCATAATCTGGTTTGATCTCGAAAAGATTTAATACCTGATCAAGCATTTCTCGATGTTGGGCCGTAACACAAACTTTCGCCTCAAACGAATCATCATTTGCTAAAGCGTGCACTAAAGGTGCCATTTTGATCGCTTCAGGGCGTGTGCCAAAAACAGTCAACACTTTCACAGTGGCTCTCTTTTTTCTTTGTTATATTGCTTATTTTTGGGAAAGCAATATGCCCTTATTCTCAGGGGCATCAGGTGAAAATACACCTGATGTCTCGTTATTATTAAAATGATAAAAAGGTAATAATGATTATTTTTTTAATGAACTACGTCTGACTAATGCCACACCCGCGCCCACTAAAACACCAATAGCACCCCAAAGCACCATCATAAAGGCACGGCGAGGACTATCTCGTTTCACAGGATCTTCAGGTGTACGCAAGAAACGGTAAGTTTGGAAGTTATCTTGTAATTTAGCACCTACCGCGAGGGTGGATAACATTGCCGTATTTTGATCATAATCACTATCAAAATCAGGTCCTGTTGCCATTAATGTTTCTAACTGTGATTGCAATAAAGGCACGCCGAGTAGAAACAGCTTCGAATCCGGTAATTCATCTATCGCAATCGAGGTCTGTTTTTGAGAAATACCTTGTTTCTCAGCAACTTTAATCGATTGTTTGAGTAAATTAATTTGTCGTTGATAAGCAGCTTGAGCAGCCATTTCTTGGCGTTTCACTAAGGCTTTCATCGATTGTGTTCGAGTTGCCCATGCGGCAATCACTTCTTCATTTAGATGCTCTGCGGCACGTTTATTCGCAAAAGCAATATATTCATTGAGCAGTTGACTCGAATCGTTGGCCGTTTCAGCAATGAGTTTCAATTGATCATTAACCAATTTCTTCTCATCAGCCGGTGTAAATTGAATATTATTGATGAGCTCATCTAATAATGCCGCATCTGCTTGCGCATCGTTTTCTTTACGTTGTTTGTAATAATCCGTTTGCAACCAAAACTCACGTCGCGTATCAAAAGCTGAAATCTGTGTTACAAACTCTTGATAAGCTTCATCAGGGATACTTAACTGAGAAACAGTTACAGACGGATTAATTTGCGTATCAAGATTACGTAAGAACTGAGACTGAGAATAATAACTACCTAAATTATTCACAGTAGGTCTCTCTGTCATCGCAATAGCGCTCCATTTAGGTTGCATCAAGTAAGATGCCCCTAATGCAATCAGCGCAAAAAGCAGCGCGAACCCTATTATCCAGCGTTTTCCTGACCATAGTGCACAACAAAGACCTCGAATATCGAGTTCATTATCGGGTGAAAACCCCTGTCGGGAGACGTTATTTTCCGAGTTCATCACGTTAAAAGACCTCTGCTTATTTAATGCTTAAGTTGTGTCGCTTTACGTAGGCGACGTTTATATCGTTTAATAAAACGAGCGACTCGCCACGCGCGTTTAATGCAATAACCGTACATAACAAAAGCAAGCAAAAACAATGCCAACATTACCCATTCTGGTACAAAAGATAAGTTTTCACCAATAATACCAATAGCGGCCAACACCGCGGCTGCAAGCGTGATCAAAACAAAAGCTTGGCGAGGGGTAAAACCTGCTCGCATAATTAAATGGTGGATATGTTGACGGTCTGGTGAAAAAGGACTCATTCCTTTACGTAAACGGCGGTACATAATTGCCACCATATCCATAAGAGGAATAGCAATGATCCATAATGCAGTAACCGCATTGATTGGATGAGGATCAACTTGAGTAGAGGAAATTAATAGCCAAATAATAGTAAAGCCTATTAGCGTACTTCCCGCATCGCCCATAAAGACTTTAAATTTTTTACCACAAACACCAAGGTTTAACATGATATAAGGTAAAATCGCGGCAATAAATGAGAAGCACCAAAACGCAAGTGCAGAGCTTCCACTTTGGTAAAGTAAAATACCCAGCGCACCAAACGAAACGCAAGAAAGACCGCCTAATAAACCATCAATACCATCCACCATATTAAAGGCATTGATTGCAGCCCAAACAGCAAATAGCGTGACGATATAACCAAAAGGCCCTAAATGCATATCCCAAGGCCCAAAAGCATGACCAAGTGATTCAAGTTTTAAACCACCGAATACCATCATAGCAATACCCACTAATGCTTGGATAGTTGCCCTGATTTTGACACTGATATCATAACGATCATCAAGCGCACCGATAAAAACAAGTATCCCCGCACAAATCAAATACAGCTCTTTGTGAGGAATGTAGATATCTGAAACATAAAAAGCGAAAACAATACCAAAATAGACTGAAATCCCACCTACAAGGGGGATCAACCCATGATGTCGTTTACGATAGTTAGGTTTATCTACGAGTCCAATCTTCTTTGCCACCTTACGAGCTACAAATAGGAAAGCGAAAGAAAATAGGAACACGTAAAAAACATTTGTGCTCATTTTTAGTATATCCACAGTACTGTTCTCTATAATAAATATAGCTGGTTATTTACCCATCCATGTGTTTTTTATTCTTTCTCCAGCTTGTACCACGACGAGTTTACTCAGTAACCCACCACCCTTTATCAATAATAAATTTTCCTTAACTATTTTTATTGATGTTATCGCTATTTTTATTAAAACTATAAATATGCAATATACATACCAAATTATCATTTTGCGATGATAATAAAAGACCTAAGTCCAATGTAAAAAAAACGCCACTGACTTGTGGCGTTTTTATCATATCGTTAATTACACAAAGTAAATGAGTTTAACAACCTCTAAATTGGTGTGATATCACTTATTTTTCTATCATCAACACAATTTTTCTTTTTTTGTTGTCTCTCTCAATTTTGTAATAACACTTTATGAGCGTTTCATAAAGTCGAAGAATTCTTCATTTGTTTTTGTCATCGCTAATTTATTAATGAGGAATTCCATTGCATCAATCTCACCCATTGGATGGATAATTTTACGCAGGATCCACATTTTTTGTAACTCATCTTGCGATGTCAGTAATTCTTCTTTACGTGTTCCTGAACGGTTGTAATCAATTGCTGGGAATACTCGTTTTTCTGCAATCTTACGCGACAGGTGTAATTCCATATTACCTGTACCTTTAAACTCTTCGTAGATAACTTCATCCATCTTAGAGCCAGTATCAACCAATGCAGTCGCAATAATGGTTAAACTACCACCTTCTTCTACATTACGAGCAGCCCCGAAGAAACGTTTTGGACGATGTAGCGCGTTCGCATCCACACCACCGGTTAATACTTTTCCTGAAGAAGGTACTACGGTGTTATAAGCACGGGCTAAACGAGTAATAGAGTCTAATAAAATGATAACGTCTTTTTTATGTTCTACTAAACGCTTGGCTTTCTCAATAACCATTTCCGCTACTTGCACATGACGAGATGCTGGCTCATCAAAGGTAGAGGCAATAACTTCACCTTTAACTAAACGTTGCATCTCTGTGACTTCTTCAGGACGTTCATCAATAAGAAGTACCATTAATACGCAATCAGGATAGTTATGAGCAATGTTGGCCGCAATATTTTGTAGCAACATTGTTTTACCCGCTTTTGGTGGGGCAACGATTAAACCACGTTGTCCACGACCAATAGGTGCAGCCAAGTCGAGTACGCGGGCAGTTAAATCTTCGGTAGAACCATTACCACGTTCCATACGTAAGCGGTTATTAGCATGTAATGGTGTTAAGTTTTCAAAGAGGATTTTACTGCGGGCGTTTTCTGGTTTGTCAAAGTTAACTTCATTCACTTTAAGGAGGGCAAAATAGCGTTCACCTTCTTTAGGTGGGCGAATTTTCCCTGCTATGGTATCACCAGTGCGAAGGTTAAAACGACGGATTTGACTTGGAGAAACATAGATATCATCTGGGCCAGCAAGGTAGGAACTGTCTGAGGAACGTAGGAAGCCAAAGCCATCCTGTAGTATTTCCAGCACTCCATCACCGAAAATATCTTCTCCACTTTTGGCATGTTGCTTCAAGATAGAGAAAATGATGTCTTGTTTTCTCATTCGAGCTAGGTTCTCTAGCCCCATATTTTCGCCAAGTGCTATCAGTTCTGATACCGGCGTATTTTTTAATTCGGTAAGATTCATAATGGTGGGTTCTTAATAACTCGGGGTAACTCTCGAACTATGAACGTGAATAGTATAACAGCGAATCGCTGTCAGTTTCGTCATGTGTAAAATTACAGATTACTACTTTATAACATCAGTATAAACATCGTGATAATGTTAGAAAGCATGTTAATGCTATATAGACCAGTCACAACACTGTCCCCAGAAAGTGACATCCATTGCCGTAACAAGATGATTGTACTTTCAGTTATGGGTTAGGAACATATATAGAAAAATTATATTCCTTGAATACTATAGATTATTCTAAGACAACCGGACTGGTTAGATGAATTCAGATTACTTATAGTTTATTCAAATACAATATTCAAATAGTTTATATCAAAGCTCTAACAATCTGAACCTGATATTTAATATCTCAGACTTATTAACCATGTCATATCATATGACCAATAAAATCCGCTATATTATGTAAGTAAGTGGCGCTAACTTATCATGCTTCGAAGCGGACGTCTAGCGGTCAGTAACAGAAATACCAACAAGATCTAAACGTCCTTCGTTATTTTGGTGCTTTAAATCAAATTAGATGTTTTCGTCTAAGAACTCTTTTAATTGAGTTTTTGACAATGCACCAACTTTAGTCGCAGCAACTGCACCATTTTTGAATAAAATCAGTGTAGGGATACCACGAATACCGTATTTTGGTGCTGTCGCAGGGTTTTCATCGATATTTAGCTTCGCAACTGTTAATTTACCCGCGTATTCTGTTGCAACTTCATCTAGAATAGGAGCAATCATTTTACATGGGCCGCACCATTCAGCCCAGAAATCAACGAGCACGGGGCCGGTTGCTTGTAATACATCAACATCGAATGTGTTGTCAGATAAGTGAAGGATTTTATCGCTCATTGTTCTACTCCAAAGAATAATATTGACCGTACCAGTGTAACATTAAATAACAAAAGACTATCAGCATTTCAGCGGATATCCTTTTGTAATGCAACCTATAACTGATATTCTATTACATTATGAGCAAAACATATTTGACAGAAAAGAAGTTTTCCGACTTCGCCTTGCATCCAAAAGTGATAGAAGCCCTTGAGAAAAAAGGGTTCTCTAATTGTACACAAATTCAGGCATTGACGTTACCTATCACTGTGAAAGGTCATGACATTGCTGGGCAAGCCCAAACAGGAACAGGAAAAACGTTGGCGTTTTTAACCTCGACGTTTCATTATCTTTTAACTCACCCTGCAAAAGAAGGGCATGAAAAGAATCAACCTCGTGCACTGATTATGGCGCCAACGCGCGAATTAGCTGTGCAAATTTATACAGATGCACAACCTTTAGCACAAAGCACTGGTATTAAAATGGGTCTAGCCTATGGTGGAGATGGCTATGACGAACAACTTAAAGTATTAAATAACGGTGTAGATATCGTTATCGGTACCACGGGCCGTTTAATTGACTATGTAAAACAAGGTCACATTAATCTTAACGCTATTCAAGTTGTCGTACTTGATGAAGCAGACAGAATGTACGATCTGGGCTTTATTAAAGATATTCGCTGGTTATTCCGTCGCATGCCAAATGCCGCAGAGCGTATGAATATGCTCTTTTCCGCCACACTCTCATATCGTGTCAGAGAGTTAGCTTTCGAGCAGATGAATAACCCTGAATATGTAGAAGTTGAACCTGAACAAAAAACTGGGTTTAGCATAAAAGAAGAGCTGTTCTATCCTTCTAATGAAGAAAAAATGCGTCTTCTGCAAACCTTAATTGAAGAAGAGTGGCCAGAGCGCTGTATTATTTTTGCTAACACCAAACATCGTTGTGATGATATTTGGGCGCATCTTGCCGCAGATGGACACCGCGTAGGTCTATTAACAGGTGACGTGCCACAGAAAAAGCGTCTGCGTATCCTAGAAGATTTTACCCAAGGTAATATTGATATTCTTGTGGCAACCGATGTTGCAGCTCGTGGTCTTCATATACCTTCTGTAACACATGTCTTTAACTATGATTTACCTGATGACTGTGAAGATTATGTACACCGTATAGGTAGAACTGGACGTGCGGGTAAAAGTGGTAACTCAATTAGCTTAGCCTGTGAAGAATACGCGTTGAATTTACCGGCGATTGAGACCTATATTCAACATGCTATTCCTGTTAGTAAATATAACAGTGATGCATTATTAACTGATTTACCTGAGCCAAAACGTCGTCATCGTCCTCGTCAAGGTCAGCCTCGTCGTAATAATTCGGCACCTCGTAGAGGAAATAATACTCAACGTAATAACCGTAATAAACGCCCGAGTCACTCATAAATTATGCTGAAATCCTCATCACTTTATGCTGCTATCGATTTAGGCTCTAACAGCTTTCATATGTTAGTCGTTCGTGAAATCGCGGGATCTATCCAAGTATTATCTCGCGTTAAACGTAAAGTCAGACTTGCTGCTGGCCTAAATAAAGAAAACGAGCTGTCAGAGCAGGCTATGGAGCGTGGTTGGCAATGCTTGCGACTGTTTTCTGAATATCTCAGAGATATTCCCGCAGAACAAATCCGAGTCGTTGCAACTGCGACCTTACGTATTGCTAAAAATGCAGATATTTTCGTCGCTAAAGCGTCTGAAATATTAGGCAATACGGTTCATGTTATCAGTGGTGAGGAAGAAGCACGCCTTATCTATCGTGGTGTTGCCCATACAACGGGTGGTGCAGAACAGCGCTTGGTGGTAGATATTGGTGGCGGTAGCACAGAATTAGTCACCGGTACGGGGGCTAAAACAACACAGCTAATGAGTTTAAGCATGGGTTGTGTAACATGGCTAGAGCGCTATTTTAGCGATCGCTCATTAACAGAAGAAAACTTTGCTCAAGCACAACAGGCAGCAAAAGCTATCCTTGCACCTGTGGCAGAAAAACTTATTCAACAAGGTTGGCAGGTTTGTGTAGGGGCATCGGGCACCGTTCAAGCATTACAAGAGATCATGATTGCTCAAGGAATGGATGAATTAATTACCTTACCTAAATTAGAGCGACTGAAACAAAAAGCCATTGAGTGTGGCAAGCTTGAAGAGTTAGAAATCGA
Source organism: Proteus sp. G2609 (assembly GCF_963896135.1). Classification (NCBI taxonomy): domain Bacteria; kingdom Pseudomonadati; phylum Pseudomonadota; class Gammaproteobacteria; order Enterobacterales; family Morganellaceae; genus Proteus; species Proteus sp. G2609. The sequence goes on from NZ_CAWQNB010000004.1 coordinate 140,910, forward strand.
AGGCCTTACTTTCGAAAGAGCGCTTGTTTTCCCTAGCGGATTAGCCATTCTGATCGCTATTTTTGAAACCCTGCATATTGAAAATATGATCTTAGCCGGTGGTGCACTACGTGAAGGCTTAGTCTACGGTATGTTGCATTTACCTATTGAGCAAGATATTCGTCAACGTACTTTGCGTAATATTCAGCGCCGTTTCCAAATTGATATTGAGCAAGCCCATCGTGTTCAACAATTAGCAGAGCATTTTTTCATTCAAGTCAGTAAAAGTTGGCAATTAGATAATCGCTGTCGTGAGCTACTTTCCAGTGCTTGTGCCTTACATGAAATCGGCTTAAGTGTTGACTTTCGCCAAGCGCCTTCACATGCCAGTTATTTAGTTTCTCACCTTGATTTACCTGGTTATACACCCGCGCAACGACGTTTAATCGCCTCATTTTTAAGAAATCAGAAGGGAATTATCGATCTCGCACCTTTGAATCAGCAAAATGCGCTACCGATAAATCAAGCATACCGCTTGGTACGTTTACTTCGCCTAGCAATTATTTTTGCCAGTCGTCGTCGAGATGATACTTTACCTGCACTGCGTTTACGTACTGAAGATGAAAAATTAATCATTACCTTGCCACATCAATGGATCGCTGAACATCCTTTACGTGCAGAAAATCTTCATGAAGAGATACAGTTACAAAGCTACGTTCATTGGCCATTAATGCTTGAAGAGCAAAATAACTCACGCATAGGTTAAAACGTCTAACCAGATTCAAAATAATCCCTTACTTATCATGCAAGTAAGGGATTTTATTTTTTACTGACAGACAGCTAAGGTTTATGTCTCGCCAGCATCGCTTTAAGCCCAGCGACCCCTTTTTGCCCTTTTTCTTGCTTTTCTTGAGCACTTAACACTTTCTTTTTATTGGTATCCCAATGGAGATCGTCTTGAGGCAATTCATATAGAAAACGACTGGGCTCTGGACGAATTAATTCACCGTATTGACGCCGCTCTTTACATAATGTGAAAGTTAATGTCTTTTGTGCTCGAGTAATACCGACATAAGCTAAACGCCGCTCTTCTTCAACGTTATCTTCATCGATACTACTTTGATGAGGCAAGATCCCCTCTTCCATGCCAACCAGAAAAACATGTGGAAATTCCAGTCCTTTTGAGGCGTGAAGTGTCATTAATTGCACTTGATCTAACTCTTCATCGGTTTCGCCACGCTCCATCATATCGCGCAGAGTAAAACGATTGACCACTTGAGAGAGCGTCATGGGTTCATGTAGCTCATCCCCCTCAAGCATTTCACTCATCCAAGAAAAAAGCTGGTTAATATTTTTCATTCTCATTTCAGCTGCTTTCGCGCTACTAGAGGTTTCATATAACCAACTTTCATAATCCATTTCATGAAGCAAATCACGTACAGCGAGCAAAGGCTCACGCTCTGATTGTTGTACAATTCGCGCCATCCACTGTGAAAAAGCCTGTAATGCACTTAAACCTCGCCCTGTTAACGTTTGGCTTAATCCCAAGTCAAAACAGGCATTAAATAAGCTTTTATCACGGACTTTAGCCCACTCCCCCAACTTTTGGATAGTCATCGGGCCTATTTCACGACGAGGCTTATTGACGATACGTAAGAATGCAGCATCATCATCCGGATTAGTGATCACTCTTAAGTAAGCCAAAATATCCTTGATCTCTTCACGGGAAAAAAACGAGGTTTCACCCGAAATGCGATAAGGAATGCGATTTTGCATCAAATACTTTTCAAAAATACGCGACTGGTGATTACCTCGATAGAGTATTGCGTAATCTTTATAATTAGTTTTATTAATAAAATGATGGGCAATCAGTTCCCCCGCTACACGCTCAGCTTCATGCTCTTCATTATTAGCGGTTAATACTCGTAGCTCATCCCCATAACCTAATTCTGAAAACAGCCGTTTTTCAAATACATGGGGATTATTTTCAATTAAAATATTAGCTGATTTTAAAATACGCCCTGATGAGCGATAGTTTTGTTCCAGTTTGATCACATTTAGCTGTGGGAAATCTTTTTGCAATAGCACCAGATTTTGGGGACGCGCACCACGCCATGAATAAATAGACTGATCATCATCCCCCACCACAGTGAAACGGGCTCTTTCGCCCACTAACCATTTCACCAACTCATATTGGCTTGTATTGGTATCTTGATATTCATCCACCAGCAGATAACGAATACGCTGTTGCCAGCGCGCCCTAACTTCTTCATTAGTACGTAATAGCAAGGTAGGCTTACTGATTAAGTCATCAAAATCCAATACATTACAGCTTAGTAAATGTTGCTCATAACGTCGAAAGCACTCGGCAAAAGTATGATCTTGTTGCGATTGTGCTCTACCAATCACTTGCTCAGGTGTGAGCATGTCATTTTTCCAGTTAGAGATTTGACTCTTTAACTGTGATAGCAAATCTTTATCTTCTTCTAATAAATCTACCGTTAATTCTTTTAATAATGCGGATTGGTCTTGATCATCAAACAAAGAAAAGTTGGATTTTATGCCTAATGCTTTGTATTCTCGCTTAATAATCTCCAATCCTAATGTATGGAAGGTCGAGATCATTAATCCTTTCGCCTCTTGTTTTCCCAATGTTTGAGCAACACGCTCTTTCATTTCACGCGCTGCTTTATTGGTAAAAGTCACCGCAGCAATCTGCTTAGCAGAATAACGGCATTGACGAATAAGGTAAGCAATTTTATTGGTTATCACTCGTGTTTTACCCGAGCCGGCTCCCGCCAAGACCAGACAAGGACCTGACACATATTCAACTGCTTTTTGCTGACCGGGATTTAATCGCATACTTTTTCCAAACTTCATTAACCAAGAATATCACGGGGAGTCATTGTAGCAGAAAGCGCATAGGAAAATGGTTCAGTTTTTTGAGCTTTATTTCTCTAGGTAAAGGAAGTTTAACCTTGTTTAATAAAGTTTTACTTTGTATAATATTCAAACAAATATGGAGGTGTATATTATGAGTATAAAAAGCGAATTAATAGCCACTAAAGTTGATATAGAGCTCAAAGAGGCTTTTGTTGCAATAGCTCGAAATAAACACAGACCAGCCTCTCAAATCTTAAGAGATCTCATTCGAGTTTATGTGGAAAGTAATCAAACACAACCAAATGAAAAAACATTAAACACTTTTGCAAAAACAGATAAAGGTGATGATGTTTTTTATGCTGAAGATGCCCATGATTTATTCAAAAAATTGGATATCTAAATGCGAAAAGTGAGTTATTCAGGACAATTTAAAAAAGACTTAAAACTCGCAGAAAAGCGAGGAAAGGATATTAATAAACTAAAAGAGATTATATTACTATTAGTGCAAGGAAAACGACTACCTGCTCAATTGAAAGATCATCCATTAACAGGAAACTGGAAGCCTCGTCGAGATCTTCATATCGAACCTGATTGGCTACTTATTTATAAAATAGACAATGATACTGTTCATTTTGACAGAACTGGCTCACATTCTGATTTATTTAAATAAAAACCACATATCAAATTGATAGATATGTGGTTTTATCTTTTTAAAATATATTTAGCACTTATTTTTCTAAGCTATCTATTTCAAGATAATAAACTTATATTCTGTTTTATCTTTTAAAATATATTAGTACTTATTTTTCTAAGCTATTTGCGTGAGAAGAAGGCGGCAAAGGAGGTTATCCCAAGGAGCATACATTAGTATGTGACTTGGGTAACCGAGTGCAGCCAACGCACTTATCGCGTAAAGAGCGACGAAAAATTAGTTGGCAACAGCAATCTTTTTCATATCCGTCATATACCCTCTTAATTTCTTACCGACAATCTCAATAGGGTGCTGACGAATGGCTTCATTGATATCACGCAATTGAGCATTATCTGTCCCACTATCTGGAACATGCTTCGCTAAATCGCCACTTTGCAACCTCGTCATAAACTCTTTTAACATCGGCACGGCGGCAAAAGAGAACAGATAGTTACCGTACTCTGCGGTATCTGAAATAACCACATTCATTTCATACAGACGTTTACGCGCAATCGTATTCGCGATTAATGGCAATTCATGCAGTGACTCATAATAGGCAGACTCAGCGATAATGCCAGCTTCAATCATCGTATCAAACGCCAGCTCAACACCCGCTTTAACCATCGCAACCATCAATACGCCATGATCAAAATATTCTTGCTCACTGATTTTACCTTCATATTCAGGATAATTTTCAAATGCGCTTGCACCCGTTTCTTCACGCCATGTCAGCAAATTTTTATCATCATTTGCCCAATCTGCCATCATGGTTTCAGAGAATTTACCTGAAATAATATCATCCATATGTTTAGCAAACAGTGGTGCCATAATCTCTTTTAATTGCTCTGATAAAGCATAAGCACGCATTTTGGCAGGATTAGATAATCTATCCATCATCAAGGTAATACCACCTTGTTTCAGAGCTTCTGTAATCGTTTCCCAACCAAACTGGATAAGCTTACCTGCATAGCCCGGTTCAACACCTTCAGCAACCATTTTGTCATAACACAGCAGAGAGCCGGCTTGTAACATACCACACAGGATAGTTTGCTCGCCCATCAGGTCTGATTTTACTTCCGCAACAAAAGATGATTCCAACACTCCCGCACGATGTCCACCTGTGGCTGCCGCCCATGCTTTCGCAATGGCCATACCTTCACCTTTAGCATCATTTTCTGGGTGAACAGCAATTAGGGTAGGTACACCAAAACCACGCTTATACTCTTCGCGCACCTCAGTACCCGGACATTTTGGCGCAACCATCACAACGGTAATATCGTCACGAATTTTTTCACCCACTTCAACGATATTAAACCCATGAGAATACCCCAAAGCGGCGCCTGACTTCATCAGTGGTTGAACGGCTTGAACAACGGCGGAGTGCTGTTTATCCGGCGTTAAGTTAACCACTAAATCGGCTTGCGGGATCAATGCTTCATAGGTTCCTACTTCAAAACCATTTTCAGTGGCACGACGCCATGAAGCACGCTTTTCATCAATAGCCTCTTGGCGTAATGCGTAGGCGATATCCAGTCCTGAATCACGCATATTTAAACCTTGGTTTAAACCTTGTGCACCACAGCCAACAATAACGACTTTTTTACCTTTTAGATAATTAGCCTCATCGGCAAATTCGTCACGAGACATAAAGCGACATTTACCCAGTTGCGACAACTGCTGACGCAGATTCAATGTATTAAAATAATTGGCCATGAGCGACTCCCAAATCGTTGTGTATATGTTTGCTATTGTTATCCCCACTCTCGGTGAGGTATTGCATGACTTTACTATAGGGGATGAAAGCCATTGCTTAAATTGATATATTTACAAGATGATGTTGCAATAAATGCAACGTTGTTTTTACTATTTACCTAGGCGGCTGACCATGGATATTCGCGATCTCAAACTCTTCTTACATCTTGCTGAAAGTTGCCATTTCACCAAGACTGCGCAAGCCATGCACGTCAGTCCATCCACACTTTCACGTCAGATCCAGCGTCTTGAAGAACAACTAGGGCATCCACTTTTTTTGCGTGATAACCGCCAAGTCACACTGACTGATGCAGGGGAGCAACTTAAACGTTATGCTCAACACACCTTATTGCAATATAAGCAACTCAAACATACGCTAAACCAGAACAGTCCCAGCTTGTCTGGAGAGCTACGTCTATTTTGTTCAGTCACTGCAGCTTATAGTCACCTTCCGCCGATCCTTGACCGTTTTCGTGCGGAAAATCCCTTAGTCGAGATAAAATTGACTACCGGTGATGCCGCAGATGCTGTGGATAAAGTTATCTCAGATGAAGCCGATTTAGGTATTGCAGGAAAACCAGAGAAGTTGCCTGAAAATATCTGCTTTGAGAAAATAGGCGAGATCCCCTTAGTTCTTATTGCCCCTGCTCTACCGGGTAATGTTCGACACCTTGCTACACAAGAAAAACCGGATTGGCTCAATATTCCCTTTATCATTCCTGAACACGGCCCATCACGACAGCGCATTGCTTTATGGTTTAAACGCCATCGAATTCAAAATCCTCTTATTTATGCCACTGTTTCAGGGCATGAAGCGATTGTTTCAATGGTTGCTCTTGGTTGTGGTATCGCACTTATTCCGCAAGTTGTCGTCGATAACTGCCCTGAGCCGGTACGAAACCGTATCTCTTTGCTCGATAATATATCGCTGGTAGAACCCTTTGAACTTGGCGTTTGTGGTTTACACAAACGCCTTCAAGAGCCTGTGATCAGTGCGTTTTGGCGCCTACTCCACCACTAAGCTGGCTGTTTGTGGTGAAAGAAATAACTGAAAAGACGGATTTCCTGTCTCATCATGATATTCATAACCTAACGCATCTAAATGCCGTTCAAAACGCCCTTCCGTTTCAGGTAACTCAAACGCCACCAGCACACGGCCATAATCAGTACCATGGCTTCGGTAATGAAATAGCGTAATATTCCAGTAAGTCCCTAATGTTTTAAGAAACTTCATTAATGCACCCGGTGCTTCTGGAAACTCAAAGCTAAACAGACGCTCTTTTAATGGCTGGTTAGGGCGACCACCGATCATATAACGCACATGCAATTTTGCCATCTCATCATCGGAGAGATCGGAGACTTGATAACCCGCCTCCGTTAGCTGTTGCACGATTTCCTTACGCTCTTGTAGCCCTTGGCTTAAACGCACACCGACAAAAATACGTGCATTTTCTGGATCGGCATCGCTATAACGATAGTTAAATTCAGTAACAACACGTTGTCCTAAAATTTGGCAAAAACGCAAAAAACTACCCTTTTGTTCGGGAATTGTAACGGCAAATAGCGCTTCTCGTTTTTCACCTAGTTCACAACGTTCCGAAACATAACGTAAGCCATGGAAATTGACATTAGCGCCAGACAGTACGTGGGCTAAACGTTCCCCTTTGATCTGATGCTCCTCAACATATTTTTTTAGCCCTGCTAATGCTAAAGCACCAGAAGGCTCTGCAATAGCGCGTACGTCCTCAAACAGATCTTTTACAGCGGCACAAATTGCATCACTATCAACGGTTATCACATCATCAACATACTTTTGGCATAAACGGAAGGTTTCATCGCCAATACGTTTGACAGCGACACCTTCGGCAAATAATCCAACGCGAGGTAACTCAACAGGATGTCCTGCTTCTAACGCTGCTTTTAAACAAGCAGCATCTTCTGCCTCAACACCAATGATCTTTATTTCAGGCATCAGTTGTTTAATTAATACAGCAACCCCAGCAATTAAACCGCCGCCGCCAACAGGTACAAAAATACGATCAAGATGGACGTCCTGTTGTAACAGCTCCATTGCTAATGTTGCTTGCCCTGCAATCACAGCGGGATGATCAAAAGGAGGCACAAAGGTATATCCCATCTCTTTTGCCAAAGCGATGGCTTTTGCTTTTGCTTCATCAAAGTTAGCCCCATACAACAATGCTTCACCACCAAACTGGCGTACGGCATCCACTTTGATATCCGCCGTTGCAATAGGCATTACAATTAATGCTTTTACGCCCATTCGATTAGCTGATAACGCCACCCCTTGGGCATGATTTCCCGCTGATGCAGTAACCACCCCTTTTGCCTTTTGCTCCGGCGTTAACCCTGCAATCATGTTATAAGCGCCACGCAGTTTAAAGCTATGTACCGGTTGTCGGTCTTCTCGTTTAACTAAAATGGTATTTTCTAGACGCTGAGAAATTTTTGCCATCTCTTGCAAAGGTGTCACGACAGCAGCTTCATAAACAGGCGCACTTAATGCGGCTTTTAAATATTCAGCACTACTGGGTGCTGAAGTTAAAGGTCTAAAGGCTGCCATGAGTTAGCCCCCTAGTTTAGATTTGTCACGTACAGCACCTTTGTCTGCACTGGTTGCTAAAGACGCGTAGGCACGTAAAGCAAAAGAGACTTGGCGCTGCCTATCTTTAGGTGTCCACGCTTTATCTCCACGAGCAAGTTGTGCTTCACGACGGGCTGCTAGTGTTTTCTCATCTACCCGTAAGTTAATTTCGCGATTTGGAATATTGATATCAACAATATCCCCTTCTTCCACTAAACCAATGATCCCACCATTTGCCGCTTCCGGTGAAACGTGTCCGATAGATAACCCCGAGGTTCCACCAGAAAAACGTCCATCAGTGATTAATGCGCACGCTTTGCCTAATCCCATTGATTTTAAATATGAGGTTGGATAGAGCATTTCTTGCATACCGGGCCCCCCTTTCGGGCCTTCATAACGGATAATGACCACATCACCCGCAACAACCTTGCCACCTAAAATTGCCTCTACCGCATCATCTTGGCTTTCGTATACTTTAGCAGGGCCACTAAACACTAAATTATCTTCATCCACACCTGCTGTTTTAACAATGCAGCCATCTTGCGCTAAATTACCTGATAACACGGCCAAACCACCATCTTGGCTATAAGCATGCGCTTTACTTCGGATACACCCCTGTTCACGATCGGTATCTAAAGTCGGCCAACGGCAATCTTGTGAAAAAGCTTTTGTGGTACGAATACCTGCGGGACCGGCTTGGTACATTGATTTCACTTGCTCATCTTGGCTTAGCATCACATCATATTGTGCTAATGTTTCAGGCAAACTTAAGCCTAAGATATTATTAACATTGCGATTAAGTAATCCTGCTCTGTCTAATTCACCTAAAATCCCCATCACCCCACCTGCTCGGTGCACATCTTCCATATGATATTTTTGGGTACTTGGTGCCACCTTACATAAATGAGGAACTTGGCGAGAAAGTCTGTCGATATCTTCCATCTTAAAATCAACATCACCTTCTTGCGCGGCAGCTAATAGATGTAAAACGGTATTTGTTGATCCCCCCATGGCGATATCTAAGATCATCGCATTTTCAAATGCTTCTTTTTTAGCGATATTACGTGGTAATGCAGATAGATCATCTTGTTCGTAATAACGTTTAGTTAATTCAACAATACGCTTACCCGCATTAATAAATAATGTTTTACGATCAGCATGGGTTGCTAATAATGAACCATTACCCGGTTGCGATAATCCTAACGCTTCAGTCAAACAATTCATTGAGTTTGCCGTAAACATACCAGAGCATGATCCACATGTAGGGCAAGCAGAACGCTCAATTTGTTCACTATCAGCATCACTGACATTAGGATTAGCCCCTTGGATCATCGCATCAACCAGATCTAACTTGATCAATTGATCAGAAAGCTTAGTTTTACCCGCTTCCATCGGTCCACCAGAAACAAAAATGACTGGGATATTTAAGCGTAAAGACGCCATCAGCATACCCGGTGTGATTTTGTCGCAGTTAGAAATACATACCATGGCATCTGCACAATGTGCATTGACCATATATTCCACAGAATCAGCAATTAACTCACGGGAAGGTAACGAATAAAGCATGCCACCATGTCCCATCGCGATACCGTCATCCACCGCAATAGTATTAAATTCTTTAGCCACACCACCCGCAGCTTCAATTTGCTCTGCAACCAGTTTTCCTAAATCCCGCAAATGCACATGACCGGGTACAAATTGAGTAAATGAATTTACAACTGCGATAATAGGTTTACCAAAATCAGCGTCAGTCATTCCTGTTGCACGCCATAATGCGCGGGCGCCAGCCATGTTGCGACCATGTGTCGTTGTTGCTGAACGGTATTTAGGCATTTTTCACACTCCTGCGATAATAACAGCGAGTAGGGAACGAACTACTCGCTCAATAAATGTATTTAATTATGATTATGGATTGACAGGATCTAACCAGCCGTATTTGTCTTCGGTTTCACCCGTAAACAAACCAAAGAAAGCTTTCTGAATAGCTTTTGTTACTGGACCACAGCGACCAATACCAACTTGAATACCATCAACGCTACGAACTGGTGTAATTTCTGCAGCGGTACCAGACATAAACACTTCATCAGCAAGATAGAGAGATTCACGAGACAGTACTTGTTCACGAATTTCATAACCGAGATCTTTCGCTAATTTAATAATTGCGTCGCGAGTGATCCCCGGTAGCGCAGATGAGGTAAATGGAGGAGTAAAAATAACGCCATCTTTTACTTCAAATAAGTTCTCACCAGCCCCTTCAGAAAGATAACCATGAACATCTAATGCAATCCCTTCTTGATAACCATGGCGACGAGCTTCACTGCCCACTAACAATGAAGAGAGATAATTACCTCCTGCTTTGGCCGCCGTCGGGATAGTATTAGGTGCTGCTCGATGCCAAGAAGAGACCATCGCATCAATCCCTTTATCTAACGCCTCTTCACCTAAATATGCCCCCCATGGGAATGCAGCAATAATGATATCGGTTTTATAACCTTCTGGTGGATTAACCCCCATTCCGACATCACCAATAAAAACTAAAGGACGAATATAAGCGCTGACTAACTGGTTTTTGCGCAATGTTTCACGACAAGCTTCCATTAACTCATCAACACTTTGCGCGACAGGCATACGATAAATTTTGGCAGAATCATGCAATCGTTGCATATGCTCACGATGGCGAAAAACGACAGGCCCTTTATGGGAATCGTAGCAACGTACTCCTTCAAATACAGACGTTCCATAATGTAGTGCGTGAGACATGACATGTACTTTTGCCTCAGCCCATGGAACCATTTCACCGTTGAACCAAATATAATCAGCTTGCTTTGTCATTCTTCTATCCTTACATGGCACTAAGTGCACTTATGAATTGTAATTTTTCTTTTTGTTGTTGATGTAAGACCTGAATACCTGCAACATCAGCTAACTTTGTTAACTGGCTACATAAAAGATCAACAGGTCGTTGACTGCTCACAGTCAGAGCTAAATTAATATAGTTACTTTCTGTGATATTCATATTCATTGAGCATATATGAAAACCACGGTGGCGGATAACTCTCAAGATACGTTCTAAGATCTCTGGACAAAAACGGGCTTCAATTGTGATATCGTGTTGGTTCATTTTGATTTCTCCATCATCTCATCATTGCTTGCGCCCGGCGGGACTAAAGGCCAGACATTCTCTGCATCATCGATAGATACCTGTAATAAATAAGGGCCATCACTGGTTAATAAACATTTAATTGCTTCAGCAACCTGTGCTTTTTCTGTAATACGCTGCCCCGGAATATCAAAAGCTTTTGCCAAAGCAACAAAATCAGGGTTGTCCGTTAAAATGGTTTCACTATAACGTTGCTCAAAAAACAGCTCTTGCCATTGGCGCACCATACCAAGCCGCTGGTTATCCAATAACACCAATTTAATAGGTAATTGCTTACGTTTAATGGTGCCTAACTCCTGCACATTCATCATAAAAGAGCCGTCACCAGAGACACAGATAACACACGCATCAGGTCTAGCTATTTGCGCACCAATAGCCGCGGGGATACCAAATCCCATCGTGCCTAACCCACTAGAAGTAATAAAATTTTCTGGCGCATCAAATGTCATATGCTGTGCTGACCACATTTGGTGCTGTCCAACATCTGTTGTCACAATGCTATTTTCAGGCTTAGCATCAGATAACTGTTTTAACAACAAAGGAGCATAAATTGCTTCACCGGGATGATCATAGCGCCAAGCATATTCAGCGATTAATTGCTGTACCTCTTCTTGCCATGCCTCAATAGCTAACGGTTGAGATAACTTAGGTAATAACACTTTGGCATCACCTAACAAAGCAATATGGGCTTGTTTTAATTTATTAAGCTCTGCGTAATCGATATCGATATGGATCACTTTTGCATTGGGTGCAAAAGTATTTAAACGACCCGTTACGCGATCATCAAAACGAGCACCTACAGCAATTAATAAGTCACTACGTTGAACGGCATAATTAGCAGCTTTTGTACCATGCATACCCAACATACCTAAATAATTGGCATCAAATGCATTAGCACAACCTAACCCTTTCAATGTCGAAACAACGGGGATTTGCGTCTGTTTTACAAAAGATCTTAGCGCCTCAACACCTTGGCTCATTGCTACACCGCCCCCAACATACAAAATCGGCTTTTTCGCTTGTGCTAACATCTGCAGAGCCTGCGCGATTTCGTGTTCGGGATAGGGAAACTCTTGCTCTTGTGGCAATGGATAATCAGCTAAATGTGAAGCATCTGCTAATTGCACATCTTTAGTAATATCAATTAACACAGGGCCTGGACGCCCTTGCTTAGCGATCGAAAATGCTTCTGATACGACTCTTGGCAGTTCATTCACATCAGAAACCAGAAAACTATGTTTGGTGCATGCTAAAGAGAGCCCAAGTACATCCACCTCTTGAAAAGCATCTGTCCCGATTAAATTTGAAGCAACTTGCCCTGTGATAGCAACAACAGGCACAGAATCTAACAATGCATCAGCAAGACCTGTGATGACATTAGTAGCGCCTGGGCCTGATGTCGCGATACAGACACCAGTTGTACCGGTAGAACGAGCAAATCCGATAGCAGCAATAGCGGCTCCCTGTTCATGACGACACAAAACATGTTCGACACCGCCATCATAGAGTGCGTCATACACAGGCATAATCGCACCGCCAGGATAACCAAAGACCGTTTCCACTCGCTGTTTTCGTAATGCTTGAACTAACCACTGTGCTCCATTCATTCTTTCACCCTGCGTCTTAACTTCTTGTTTAATATTAATTTATTTTCTTTTTTATTCTCTTTAAAATCCTTGGCTCAAAAAAAACCCCCGCGCCTTTCGGTGCGGGGGTTTTTCTGAGATCCGGCTAGTTTAGTTAGCCTTTCTTCGTCCTAGTGCAGCCCCGCACAGTGGGTTAATAATCACCACCACGCTGACAATAATTAGGCTAATCACTAGGACGATAGTATTCATAATATTAAAATTCTTTTTCTGTAGTAAAAAATAGTATGTGTTGTGTTCTCTTTCACTCTGTCCTTTTAGAGTTACCATGATATTTTCATGTTGACAATGATTATTTTTAAAATAATTCTAACCACATGAAACATATAGCTATTTTTATCTCTCCATAACGCATCGGAATATAACACTGCTTAATAATTATATTGCAGTGGTTAATACTGAAAGAAAAACCATTAATTTACTATTTATTCTGTTAATAGAAATAATTAAATTCAAAAATAAAAAGTTTCGTATAAATAATAATTTTTTATCCAATAATTATTTTTTAATTTTATTTATTTTCTATATTTTTCAATAAATTAAATATTCACGAGATATCTCTCATTTAATTAACTTCTTATTTAACACCTCAATAAAAATAAATTAAAAAGAGAGAAAATAATGGAGAATAAAAAAATGGCATTAGCAGTAATATATACGCGAGCCTCATTAGGGATCTCTGCACCACTTATTACTATTGAGGCTCATATTAGCCAGGGATTACCAGGACTCACTTTAGTTGGTTTACCTGAAACTGTCGTAAAAGAAGCGAAAGATAGGGTAAGAAGCGCATTAATAAATAGTGGATATAGTTATCCAGCAAAAAGAATTACGATTAATCTTTCACCCGCTGATTTACCTAAAGAAGGAGCCCGCTATGATTTACCCATTGCATTAGCTATCTTAATTGCCTCAGAGCAATTAATCTCTGATAAATTAAATAGTTATGAATTTATCGGTGAGCTTGCACTTTCCGGTAAATTACAAAAAGTGAATGCGGTTATTCCCTCAATTTTAAGCGCCAACAAAGATAATAGAATATCTATCATTTCTATTGAACATCAATCAGAAGTTTCACTCTTACCTAATAAATCCGCGTTATTAGCTAGCCATCTTTTGGATATTTGTCATCATTTAGAAAATAACACCCCATTAATTGAAGCTAAAAACAATATTAATCACAAAACAATTGAAAACCAAAATAATAAAGATATTAGTGATATTATTGGACAAAATAACGCAAAAAGAGCTGCAGAAATCACTGCAGCAGGAAATCACAACATTTTATTTCTTGGCCCTCCTGGCACAGGAAAAACAATGTTGGCACAACGCATTAATACTCTCTTACCTCCACTTACAGCTAAAGAAGCCCTTGATGTATTAATTATCAGTAGCCTATCAAATACGATACATCATGATGGTAAATGGCCTTTACGTCCTTTTAGAGCACCTCATCATACGGCATCTGCCGTTGCTTTAACCGGAGGTGGATCTATTCCTAAACCCGGTGAAATTACACTTGCACACCATGGCATTTTATTTTTAGATGAATTGCCGGAATTTGATAGACGTGTGTTAGATGCACTTAGAGAGCCTCTTGATGCGCGCAAAATTACCATTTCACGTGCTAAAGCCAAAATTAGCTATCCCGCAAATGTGTTACTTGTCGGTGCATTAAATCCAAGTCCTACAGGGCACTATCAAGGTACTCATAATCGAACGCCCGTAAAACAAGTATTACGTTATTTAAGCAAAGTATCGGGACCTTTTTTAGATAGGTTTGACTTATCCGTTGAAATGCCATTATTACCTCAAGGTGCATTACTACAATCGACCCATACAAATGAATCGAGTAGCATCATACGAGCTCGAGTTTTACAAGCCAGAGAACGTCAGTTCCAGCGAAGTGGCAAGCTTAATACTTATTTATCAAGTAAAGAGATTGAGCATTTTTGTCAATTACATACCGAAGATGCAATCTTTCTTGAAGAGACACTGAATAAATTAGGCTTATCTATTCGTGCATGGCATAAAATTTTAAGAGTTTCGAGAACTATTGCCGATCTTGAGAATGAGCAAAAAATACAACGAAATCATCTTATTGAAGCGTTGAGTTTTCGCGCCATGGATAGACTGATGATCTATTTACAAAAACAGTTAGAAGGGTAAGTAAAAAAGGAGCGAAATACGCCCCTTTTAAATTAAAACTAATGATATTAATCATCAGAATCGGTATAGTCATCAGATGGATCGAGCTGTGGCTTTCCACCCGATAAGGTATGAAAACGTTTTGGACGACTTATACGACTGGTATATTTCTTCCAAATTTTTTCTTCAACAGTAGCTGCTTCTCGTTCGCCACGACACATGGCAACAAATAATTTTTCCGCTTCAGTTGCAGGCTCTCGTTTGCCTAAATCAAGTTCATTGAAAGCTTGACCATGACGTTCCAATATCTGGGCTTCCTTGATAGTGAAATCGCCATGACGAGAAAAACCACGCGGATAATGTTTATTGTCAAAAAAACGATTAGTCGTGATAAAACTTTCTGCCATCTGACACACTCCTAATTCTCTATCGTCATACTTATGGCGCGGAGTATTAGGGAGTCATGCGGTTCTGTAAAACAAAATATTTAAATCGTAACGACAAATTTTTTTGGAGATAGATGTGGATACCGAATTACTGAAAACCTTTTTGGAAGTCAGTAAGACAAGACACTTTGGCCGAGCCGCTGAATCTCTTTATTTAACACAGTCTGCGGTCAGTTTTAGAATACGCCAATTAGAAACCCAACTTGGGACAAATTTGTTTACTCGCCATCGTAACAATATTCGCTTAACACTCGCTGGAGAAAGGCTTATCCCTTATGCTGAGTCATTAATGAATACCTGGTTACAGGCAAAAAAAGAAATTAGCCACGCCTCCCAACACTCAGAACTTTCAATTGGTGCGACAGCATCGCTCTGGGACGCTTATCTAACCTCTTGGCTACAAGAGGCTTACTTAGAAAGAAATGAGCTTAGAATTGAATCTAGAGTCTCTACAAGGCAATCTCTAGTAAAGCAACTTCATGCTCGTGAGCTAGATCTGCTTTTTACTACAGAAGCACCCAAAATGGATGAGTTGGAAAGTAAAGTAATTGGCAATATCACATTTCAACTAATGAAAAGAGCATCACACCTGAACCAGCAAAGCGCACAATTTATCAAAATTGAGTGGAGTGCTGATTTGTCACCACTTTCACAAAATAGCTCTGCACCAAAAACAGAACCTATTTTGACAACAAATTCAGCTATGATTGCTTATCAGTTAATGAAAACAACAAATGCCGTTGCTTTTTTACCTACTCATTGGCTCGATTTATATCCCGATCTCTCACCAGCAGCAGTAGAGATCATCCAAAAACCGCTATTTGCTGTATGGCTCAATACTAGTGATCAACAAGTGTTAATTCAGCAACTACTTTCTCAACCTGTCTCCAACCATCAGTAGCATTGTGCTTCAGTCAAATTGATATATCAGTAATAAAATTGATGATTGAAGCACATGTTATTACTAATAACAGACTCAATACCCAGAAAAATATTATGTGAATAATGTTAGATTAATCATTTGGATGATACATAAAGTTATAAATACGATTTAGGATTGGCAGAGTTGGAAGGATTGGAGAAAAATATAGTGGTTTTTATATAACAAAAAGCCCAGTTAATTAACTGGGCTACAAAGTAGTATAAATTTTGTTATTACTTAATTGGTAACTGGCAGGGGCGGAGAGGCTCGAACTCCCAACACCCGGTTTTGGAGACCGGTGCTCTACCAATTGAACTACGCCCCTAAATAGTTGGCGGAACGGACGGGACTCGAACCCGCGACCCCCTGCGTGACAGGCAGGTATTCTAACCA
>NZ_CAWQNB010000005.1:0-40449 GCF_963896135.1 Proteus sp. G2609
AATTAACCTAATACTTTAGCAACAACACCCGCACCTACTGTACGGCCACCTTCACGGATTGCGAAGCGTAAACCTTCGTCCATTGCGATTGGGTGGATCAGTTCAACGATCATGTTCACGTTGTCGCCTGGCATTACCATTTCTACGCCTTCTGGTAATTCGATAGTACCAGTTACGTCAGTTGTACGGAAGTAGAACTGTGGACGGTAGCCTTTGAAGAATGGTGTGTGACGACCACCTTCATCTTTGCTCAGAATATAAACTTCTGATTCAAATTTGTTGTGTGGGTTGATTGAGCCTGGTTTCGCCAGTACTTGTCCACGTTCGATTTCTTCACGTTTTGTACCACGCAGTAGAACACCTACGTTCTCACCTGCACGACCTTCGTCAAGTAATTTACGGAACATTTCAACGCCAGTACAAGTTGTTTTGGTGGTTTCTTTGATACCAACAATCTCAACTTCATCACCTACTTTGATGATACCACGCTCTACACGACCAGTAACTACTGTACCACGGCCTGAGATTGAGAATACATCTTCGATTGGTAACAGGAATGGTTTGTCAATTGCACGCTCTGGCTCTGGGATATAAGAATCCAGTGCTTCTGCTAATTCAACAATTTTTGCTTCCCACTCTGCTTCGCCTTCCAGTGCTTTCAGCGCTGAACCACGGATTACTGGAGTGTCATCACCTGGGAAATCGTATTGAGACAGAAGTTCACGAACTTCCATTTCAACTAATTCTAACAGCTCTTCATCATCTACCATGTCACATTTGTTCAGGAATACGATGATGTAAGGAACACCAACCTGACGACCTAACAGGATGTGCTCACGAGTTTGTGGCATTGGACCATCAGTTGCTGCTACTACCAGAATAGCTCCGTCCATTTGCGCAGCACCAGTGATCATGTTTTTAACATAGTCGGCGTGACCTGGGCAGTCTACGTGTGCGTAGTGGCGAGTTGGAGTATCGTATTCTACGTGTGAAGTAGAGATGGTGATACCACGCGCTTTTTCTTCTGGCGCATTATCGATTTGGTCGAATGCACGAGCAGCACCACCGTAAGTTTTAGCTAAAACTGTAGTGATTGCAGCAGTCAGAGTTGTTTTACCGTGGTCAACGTGGCCGATAGTACCAACGTTAACGTGCGGTTTTGAACGTTCAAATTTTTCTTTAGACACGACTATATTCCTTAATATCGCTCCCTCTCACAGAGGGAGCGTAAACTAAATTGAACTCGAAAGGATCTTATTTCGCTTTACGAGCTTCGATAATAGCCTGAGCGACGTTGCTAGGCGCTTCGTTGTACTTCAAGAACTCCATTGAGTATGAAGCACGACCCTGAGTTTGTGAACGCAGGTCAGTTGCATAACCGAACATTTCAGCCAGTGGTACTTGTGCACGAATGATCTTACCAGTAGGTAGATCGTCCATACCTTCAACCATACCACGACGACGGTTTAAGTCACCGATAACGTCGCCCATGTAATCTTCTGGCGTTTCAATCTCAACTTTCATGATTGGCTCTAACAGAATCGGTTTTGCTTTCATGAAACCTTCTTTAAAGGCCATAGATGCAGCAATTTTAAACGCGATCTCTGAGGAGTCAACATCATGGTAAGAACCGAAGTGCAGACGAGCTTTGATATCAACAACAGGATAACCGGCTAAAGGACCTGATTTCAGCTGTTCTTGGATACCTTTGTCAACAGCTGGGATGAATTCTTTAGGAATTACACCACCAACGATATCGTTGACAAACACATAGTTCTCTTCACCACCTGATGGTAATGGGCTAAGGTCAATAACAACATGACCATACTGACCACGACCACCAGATTGTTTAGCGTGTTTACCTTCAACGTCAGTAATTTCTTCGCGAATTGTTTCACGGTAAGCAACTTGTGGTTTACCTACGTTCGCTTCAACTTTAAACTCACGACGCATACGGTCAACTAACACGTCTAAGTGTAGCTCACCCATACCTGCGATGATAGTCTGTCCAGACTCTTCATCACTAGATACACGGAAAGATGGATCTTCTTGAGCCAGACGGTTCAGAGCGATACCCATTTTTTCTTGGTCAGCTTTAGTCTTAGGTTCGATAGCAACAGAGATTACTGGCTCTGGGAATTCCATACGTTCTAAGATGATTGGTGCATCAATTGCACACAGTGTATCACCTGTAGTAACGTCTTTCAGACCGATAGCAGCAGCGATGTCACCTGCACGAACTTCTTTAATTTCTTCACGTTTGTTAGCATGCATCTGAACGATACGGCCAAAACGTTCTTTTTTGTCTTTAACTGGGTTCAGAACTGTGTCACCAGAGTTTACAACACCGGAATAAACACGGAAGAACGTTAAGTTACCAACAAATGGGTCAGTTGCGATTTTAAATGCCAGTGCAGAGAATGGCTCTTCATCGCTTGAATGACGTTCTGCTGGAGTATCTTTACCATCTGGTAAAATACCTTTAATTGCAGGTACATCTGTTGGTGCTGGCAGATATTCAATAACTGCATCCAGCATCGCCTGAACACCTTTGTTCTTAAATGCAGAACCACAGGTAACCAGGATAATTTCGTTATCTAGAACGCGTTTACGCAGCGCAGATTTAATTTCTGCTTCTGACAGTTCTTCACCGCCCAGATATTTGTCCATCAGATCTTCTGATGCTTCAGCTGCAGATTCGATCAGGTTGTTGTGCCACTCTTCTGCTAGATCTTGTAAATCAGCAGGAATGTCTTCGTATTCGAAGGTGACGCCTTGATCTTCTTCATTCCAGCGAATCGCTTTCATTTTGATCAGGTCAACAACACCAGTGAAATCTTCTTCAGCGCCTACTGGGATTTGCAGTGGAACTGGGTTTGCAGCTAAACGTGTTTTGATTTGTTCAACTACACGTAAGAAGTTTGCACCCATACGGTCCATTTTGTTAACGAACGCGATACGTGGTACATGATATTTGTTAGCCTGGCGCCATACTGTTTCTGACTGAGGCTGAACACCACCAACTGCACAGTAAACCATAACCGCGCCATCAAGAACACGCATAGAACGTTCTACTTCGATAGTGAAGTCAACGTGTCCCGGGGTGTCGATGATGTTTACACGGTGAGGCTCAAACTGTTTAGCCATACCAGACCAGAATGCAGTAGTTGCAGCGGATGTGATAGTGATACCACGTTCCTGCTCTTGCTCCATCCAGTCCATTGTTGCTGAACCTTCGTGAGTTTCACCAATTTTATGGTTTACACCGGTATAAAACAGAATACGTTCACTTGTAGTGGTTTTACCGGCGTCGATGTGCGCACTAATACCGATATTACGATAGCGTGCTATGGGGGTTTGACGAGCCATTTTTTCCTCTCTCGTGGGCGTTCAATTCAGGTAAAGGACAGCATAGCTGTCCTGAAAAGAGTTGCGACTACTTCGCGGATTACCAGCGGTAGTGTGCGAACGCCTTGTTTGCATCTGCCATACGGTGAACGTCTTCACGTTTCTTAACAGCAGCGCCTTTGTTTTCAGCCGCATCAGATAATTCATTTGCCAGGCGAAGAGCCATGGATTTATCACCGCGTTTACGAGCAGCTTCAACAATCCAACGCATTGCTAATGCATTACGACGAACTGGGCGTACTTCAACTGGAACTTGGTAAGTTGAACCACCAACACGGCGGGATTTAACTTCCACAGTAGGACGTACGTTATCTAATGCGATTTCGAACGCTTCCAGTTCAGTTTTGCCTGAACGCTGAGCCAGGGTCTCTAGCGCATTATAAACAATAGATTCTGCAGTAGATTTTTTACCGTCTACCATCAGAATGTTAACAAATTTGGCCAGTAGTTCTGATCCGAACTTAGGATCTGGCAGAATTTTACGTTGACCAATTACACGACGACGTGGCATGGAAATACTCCGTTTAAAATTCAGGGTTGTCCAAAACTCGATGAGTTTATTTTGACATTAATTGTGAAAAAATGTTTGGCCTTACTTAACGGAGAACCATTAAGCCTTTGGCTTCTTCACACCGTACTTAGAGCGACCTTGTTTACGGTCTTTAACACCGGAACAGTCCAGCGCGCCGCGAACAGTGTGGTAACGCACACCTGGTAAGTCTTTAACACGACCACCACGGATAAGGATTACGGAGTGCTCCTGCAAGTTGTGGCCTTCACCACCGATGTAGGAAGAAACTTCGAAACCGTTAGTCAAACGAACACGGCATACTTTACGCAGTGCTGAGTTTGGTTTTTTAGGAGTGGTAGTATATACACGAGTACATACGCCACGTTTTTGCGGGCAAGCTTCCAGAGCTGGAACGTTGCTTTTAACAACTTTCGAGCTACGAGATTTGCGCACCAGCTGATTAATAGTTGCCATTTAAAAAAAGCTCCTGGTTTTTGCTTCGTAAACACGGATTTGAACTCTGTCTTGTCGACAAGACAAAACATGAGGACGCAGAATTTTATTGCTGACGAGCTCATGTGTCAAGAATTATACAGCAATTCTACGCGCCCCAGTGAATTTGTTGGGGGTGTTTTACCGTTAAATCGACAAAATCACCATAATTGATAAGTTTAATCTGATGAGAAACCTGATCTTTTAGGCCTCGCGCGAGAACATCATCAATTAATGCATAAACAGAAATTTGCTGAGCCAGACAATAAATTAATAAAGGATTATCTTCAAGAACGGCTAACACACCATCTTGGATTAATAAAACTTCATCATGCTTTGTCAATAAAGACAAAAATGCGTCCAAATCACTTTGGTAAATAGAGACGGAGTAAGTATACAACATAACCGTTCATCCTTCTTGACTAACTCATCATTAAAAACGTAATACCACATCATAGTGACTCAGTTTTTGAGCAATCTCTTGACCTGTTATAACCTTGGCATCAAGAATAAACATTGTTTGTGACGATAAACCACGATGAGCTAGATCTTCTTGTGATATATAGACGTTTGTCACATCATACAAGGGGAGGACTTTAAATGTAGCTGCATGATGACGAGAAAGAACGCCTTCAGGCTGTTGATTTTCCAGTAATTGGAACACTCCATCAGAAAGAAAAAAAACACCTATATTTTCGGTTAAGGCGGAAGTTGCTAATAGCGCATCTAAACCTTCACGCCCAGCACTATTACCATGAGGTGCCTGAGTAAAGATAAACGCCACAGAATTCATTTTCTTCATTAAAACTGCACCACACGATCACAAGTTAACATCGCTTGAGCGAGGGCTCCTAAGCCACTTAGCTCAAACTTTGTTGCCATATTGCTGCTCAGTAAGCCCTGCTCTTTAGCTTGTTGCTCATCAACAACACCACGCCGTAATGCTGCAGCAACACAAACCTGCAAAGGGATATTGTAGCGTGAGGCCAATGCTATCCAGGCTTTTGGCAAGTCAAATTCATCACTTGCGGGTGAGACCAATTGATTAGCATTGGACACACCTTCACGATAAAAAAATACTTGTGCGATGTGATGACCTTTTTCAAGCAACGCTTTAGCAAATAAATAAGCACTAGAAGCTTGTTCCGTACCATAATGTGGCCCAGTCACCAGCAAGCAATATGTCAGATTCATCGTATTACTCTACTCTCCATTTTTAAATTGGCGAATATAGAGATACACAGTATGTTTAGAAATATTCAGTCTATCAGCAACTTGATTTATCGCGTCTTTGATATCAAAGATCCCTTTCTCATAAAGATTTAACACTACTTGTTTATTTTTCGCATTATTAGCCACTTCACGATCGTTATTCACTTCTTCAATCGTAAACTCAAGTGTTTGTGCCACGAGATCATCGACAGAAGAAGCAAAATTCACATCAGAAGCCACTTCATGCGTTTCTTCAGGAATAAAGGTTTTAATAATCTCAGAGAATGGGACATCAAGGTTCATATTAATACATAATAAACCAATAACACGGCGCTCACGATTACGAATAGCGATCGTAATTGATTTCATCAAAGCGCCACTTTTTGCACGGGTAAAATAAGCTTTTGAAAAACTTGAATCTTCATCTGTAATATCATGCAACATTTGTAATGCTAAATCGGTAATAGGTGAACCAATCTTACGGCCTGTATGTTCCCCATTCGCAATTTTAACCGCTGAACATTTCAAATCTTCCAGAGAGTGCAATACGATTTCGCAGTGATGACCAATTAACATGGCTAAACCATCTACTGCAGCCTCATATGACTTTAAAATTTCGTGATCAGTTTGAGTAAAAGGTCGGCTATCTAATTTTTCAAACTCGTTGCTGTCACCATAGAATAACGGGCTAGACATTTGATTATATAATCCTTAAAGGCTTTAATTATGATAATGACTTGAGGTCTTATTATTTATAATGATTCATCTTCATGAATCAATTCAATATTAAAATTTAAATATAAAGTCCTGTACGATCTTGACGTTAAATCGTCAAGGGATCTACGTCAAGAGTCTTAGAATAAGAGCTTTGTCATAGGTCACAGCTTTACTTTATTTTCTTTCTATTTTTACATTACTCACGCATTTCTCTTGATAAAATTACCCTATTTCGGGGATCAAGAAAAAGATCAATGAAGCTAAGCACACCAGTTATATTTAAATATTATGCTATTTTAAGAAGTTGTTAACCCTATTAATATGCTAATTATCTAAAAATTTTAACAAATATCATAAAATATCGATCCGCTGGTGAAACCGACTATATCTACATTTTCTCTCGCTTATTTTATGCAAAAGTTGCTAGAGAAACAGTTTACCTTTAGCACTGTTATGCACTTCTATAATTTATCTGGCTAGAATATATTCATTACTATATGTATGTAGAGAGATTATTACTATTGATTCTCCTATCAGAATGACATAACCGTTATCTCGACATTACTGCTGTTTCTACACACTTTTACAGGTTTACTTATGTTTTTAGGTCAATATTGGGCAAAGTTTGCCCCTACTACGCTTTTTGTTCTACTTTGGAGTAGTGGT
The DNA here is from genome assembly GCF_963896135.1 of Proteus sp. G2609. Lineage (NCBI taxonomy): Bacteria > Pseudomonadati > Pseudomonadota > Gammaproteobacteria > Enterobacterales > Morganellaceae > Proteus > Proteus sp. G2609. Next base: position 7,007 of record NZ_CAWQNB010000005.1, read on the forward strand.
GCTATTTTTTCTCGTTGGGGTTTAGATAATGGCAGTTCATTTGCCATTTTGACTTGGCGTTTTGTTATTGCATTACTGTTTCTTACCCTACTTTGTCTCCAACGTCGCCAATTTCTTCCCCCTAAAGGAAGCCGTTTAAAAACAGCATGGGTTGGATTGCTCATTATCGGTGGTTACTCTATTTGTTACTTGTTAGCGCTCGCTAACAGTATTACACCAGGGATGCTCGCCACTATTATGGGTATTCAGCCGATCCTCACTTTATGGATCATTGAACGACACTTTACTGCAAGTCGGTTATTAGGACTATTTATTGCTTTGATAGGATTAGTATTAGTGGTCGCGCAGAGTTTATTTAATACTTCACTCTCATTAACAGGAATGATTTATGCACTCATTGCACTCCTCTGTATGAGCTTTGGCGCAATTTCCCAAAAGAAATTACAATTAGCGCCCATGGAGGCATTGCCGATACAATATGTGGTTAGTTTAACGCTATGCTTATTATTTATTCCATTTCAACCTATGCAGCAATCTTGGGATATTGGTTTTATTGTTCCCGTACTTTGGCTGGCAATTATTATTTCTGTCGTGGCACAATTACTACTCTACCGACTGTTAACTACAGGTAATCTGGTTAATGTGACTAGCTTATTCTATTTGGTACCGGGTGTAACTGCGTTAATGGATTATATCTTCTTAGGCAATAAAATGTCTTGGCTTAGTTTAGTGGGGATGGGTGCCATTATTATTGGCCTTATTTTTGTATTTAAAAAGTCTAACTCGATGATTGTTGAAGAAAAAATAAAATAAACAAACAAAAATGCTGGAATAGTACTCCAGCATTTTTTCATTAAGCAACTGATTATTTGTCGCTTTCAACACTCAGCAATTCAACTTCAAAGACTAATGTTGAGTTAGCTGGAATGCCACTCGTTGCACGTTGACCGTAACCTAATTCAGGTGGAATAACTAACTTAATTTTTCCGCCTTCTTTAATGTATTTCATACCTTCAGTCCAACCTGGGATAACACTTTTCAGGCTAATAGTTAAAGGCTCTTTACGATCATAAGAACTATCAAATTGTTTACCGTCAATCAGCATACCTTTATAGTTCACAGTAACGCGATCGGCATCTGTTGGTGTTTTACCTTTACCTGGATTTTCAACTAAATACAGTAGGCCTGATTTAGTTTTAACAACACCTTTTTCAGCCGCAAATTCTGTACGGAATTTATCACCAGCAGCTTTATTCTCTGCAGCTTCTTTTTCCATTTTCGCCGTTGCAACCGTACGTACTTGATCTTCAAAAGCTGCCAGCGTTAATTCAATTTCTGCATCTGATAATTTAGATTTATTATTAAAGGCATCTTGAACACCGGCTAATAATTGTTTTGAATCTAAATTAATACCGATATTTTTTTGTTCTGTTAATGCAGCTTCCATATAGCGACCCATTGACGCGCCTAAAGCATATGCATTCTGCTCATCCTGAGTTTTAAACGCGCTATTTAATGTTGGTACTTTAGCTGTCTCTTCTGCCAGTGCATGAGGTGCACTAAATGCAAATGCTAAACTTGTTGCCAACAACGTCGTTTTTAATAAAGATTTCATCCCGTTCTCCAGTTTATGTTAGTGAGTCACTACGCGTTGCAAACGATCATCTTAAATCTTAGCAAATACGTTTTGCATCACTTCTTTCTGTCGTTGCGGAGTAGATCTCATCCGCGGGTAACAATTTTATATGAATTAAAAATATTTGCCGACACCCACAACCGTTAATGTTAGGATTTTCGTCAGCACAGCGTGTTACCACATTAACAAAATAGTCTTTTAACTCAAACCAGATTTATGTCTTACTGTGTATATATCAGTAAATAATATTAAATTTTACTCAGTAATTCACTATATTAGTCATTATATGACATCACATAACAAGGAGAAAAAACCATGGACATTAAGGAAATAGAAGAGTTACTTATTCAATTAGAGAGTAAAATTGCTTTCCAAGATGCCACCATCGAAGAGTTAAATCAGGTGGTCACACAACAACAAATTGAAATTAGTCGTTTTAAAGAGGCCTTAAAAATCGTCACCGAACGGTTGAAGTCATCCCAATCGTCAATGCTCGCTCGCCCTGAAGATGAGACCCCTCCACCTCATTATTAACTTCAAGTGAGACTGCAGGCAAGAACAAAAAAGGAGCGTTATCACGCTCCTTTTTCAATGGTTTCACAAGATTAATGTTGGCAACCACAACCGCCATGACCGTGGCCGTGACCACCTTTTCCATGACCGCCACCACAACATCCACCTTCTTCACCGTGCTCGTGACCATGACCATGACCACCACCACAGCATCCGCCTTCTTCACCGTGGCCATGTCCGCCACAACACTCATGACCTTCATCTTCACCATGAACATGACCATGAGCTAATTCTTCTTCAGTGGCTTCACGGATAGCAACGATTTCTACATGAAACTTCAGGTTTTGACCCGCTAACATGTGGTTACCATCAACGATAACTTCGTCACCCTCAATACCGGTAATTTCTACTGGTACTGGGCCTTGATCTGTATCAGCTAAGAAGCGCATACCCACTTCTAACTCATCAACACCAACAAAAACATCTTTCGGTACACGTTGAACTAAGTTTTCATCGTATTGGCCATATGCGTCATCAGAAGCGACTTCAACGTCGAACTTCTCACCAACTTCACGACCCGTTAATGCATTTTCTAAACCACTGATTAAAGAACCACGGCCATGTAGATAGTCTAGCGGTGCACTCACCGGGGACTCATCAACTAAAACACCGTCTTCTGTTCTTACTTGATAAGCCAGACTAACTACCAAGTCGTTTGCTACTTTCATGACATCTCCTACATACCCGTGGGCAAAATTTTCCCGATTGTAACGAAAAATAAATCGTCTGTATCGGGTTATATCAAAAAAACCTACAATTATTGTGGTGTAAAGATCCCGATGACCTGTTCATTTTCACGCACAAGTGCACTAACCTCACCGTCTGTTTGCCTTTGCTGATGACCACATTGAGCGCATTCCACAATATCCACTTTATCTTCTCGCCACATTTTGAGTGTATCTTGGGCTTGACAGTGGGGACATACTGCGCCAGCAATAAAACGCTTACGGGTTGCAGACATGGGGTCAGTTCTCCTGTTTATCAATGGGTCTTTTTTCTCTATTTACTTGAGGGATAGCATCAGTTAACGATTCGTCCCAAATATCAGGCTGGTGGTGCTCTTGTCTCATCTCTTCATTAAACAGCTCTTCTAATTCACGACGAGCCTCTTTAACACGTGAAACATTCGAGACTTCTTCAGGTGATTCGTCCACCAACTTTCTTAATAACTGCATATCTAGACGACGAAAATGCTGTTGTGCACGATAGGCCTGATGTGGATGCATACCAAGTTCAATTAAAGTTTTACGTCCTAGCTCTAAAGCACTCGAGAAGGTTTCTCGACTAAACTCTGTCACCCCTGCTTTTAACAGCTCATGTGCTTCAACACGTCCTCTTGCTCTGGCAATAATTTGTAATTGAGGAAAATGGCGCTGACATAAATGGACAATTTCCATTGTCGCCTCAGGCTCATTACTGGTGATCACAATGGCTTTCGCGTGTTCAGCCCCCGCAGCACGTAATAAATTCAAGTCTGTCGCATCGCCATAATAAACTTTATAACCATATTTACGCATGGTACTTAAACTACCAACGTCATGCTCTAATACGGTCACATTGACTTTATTTGCCATAAGTAGGCGCCCGACTACCTGCCCCATACGACCAAAGCCCACCAGGATCACTTCTGGATGGTTATTTTCAACAAAAGGCTCTTCGTCTATCTTTGCATCATTATAACGGCGCGATAACACGGCGTCTGTCATTTGCATCACAAGTGGCGTAGTCATCATTGAAAGCGTTACGACAACCAAAAGTAATGCCATCTGTTCACTATTTAATACCCCCATCGCCATAGAGGTAGAAAAGACGACAAAAGCAAATTCACCGCCTTGGCTTAATACGGCTGAAAATTGCAAACGTGTCGAAAAGCGTAATCTCGCTAACCAAGCGATACCATAAAGTACCAACCCTTTAATCAAGACTAAAATAACAACGCCCAGTAACACTTGCGGTAAATAATGCCACAATATACCTATATCGAGGGACATGCCGACGGAGATAAAAAACAACCCTAGCAATAAGCCTTTAAAAGGTTCAATCGAGATTTCTAATTCATGACGATATTCAGAGTCAGCTAATAATACCCCTGCAATAAAAGTTCCCATCGCCATGGAAAAGCCAATCATTTCCATAAAGAGTGCTGATCCTAATACCACTAATAGCGCACCGGCGGTAAAAACTTCTCTCACACCCGATTTAACAATTAAGCGAAATAGTGGGCGCAATAAATAGCGGCCACAAATTAATAATGCAGCGAATGAGACTATTTTTAGGGCAATACGATACCAATCACTACTGGCTGTTTCGCCAGCAAGTAAAGGGATCACCGCAAGAATAGGAATAACGGCCATATCTTGAAAGAGTAAAACCGCAAAACCCAACTGCCCTCCTTCGTTATGATTCATTCCTTTTTCATTCATCAATTGTAAAGCCATCGCAGTTGATGACATGGCGATACCTAGGCCACCAATCAATGCCGCTTGCCACGAAAAAGAAGTTAAGAGTAAAAGTAGCCCTGTGATAATAGATGCAGTAAAGACAACCTGCATGGCGCCGACACCAAATATTGCTCGCCGTAACTCCCAAAGCTTAGCTGGATTTAACTCCAGCCCAATCAGGAACATTAAAAAAACAACCCCTAATTCAGAAAAGTGTAAGATGTAATCAACATCTTTAAATAATCCTAATCCCCAAGGGCCAATCGCAATACCAGCAATTAAATAGCCTAATACCGCACCAATTTTTAAGCGTTGTGCGATGGGGACCATAATCACGGCAGCACATAAGAAAAACAGCACGGCTTTTATCATCCAATTACCTTCCATCCGCGTGTTCCCCCTCTAACGGTGCTTGTAACCATTGGCGATAAGCATCACTAATATGCCCTAGTGTTGTTTTGGACTGTTGCCTTGCGGAGTAAATAATCATCGGCGATAACCAGCGCATACCACACATTTCCGCCATTAACTCGATAGGACGCAATAATTCAGATAGTGTGTAGTGATTTTTACCATTATGTTGATAAGCATGTTCAGGCTCACCAGTAGTCACCACACAACGGAATGTTTTTCCTTTAAGTTGAGCTCGTCCAACTTTATTAGCAAAAGGACGCGTGAGCACTCTATCTTGCCACTCTTTTAATAGCGCAGGACAACTATAAGTTTGTAATGGAAACTGAAATACAATGACTTGATGTTGACACAATAGTGCTTGCTCACGGTGAATATCGATAAAAAAATCAGGGTAAGTGGCATATAAATCATGAATTGTTATATTTTCCAGATCCCTCACCGCACGCAACAACGCTTTATTGGCGATAGATTGACGCGGCTCGGGATGGACATACACCAGTAAAACATTTGATGCGTTTGACATCATTCCTCCTTACAAAACGTGTCAGAAACCTTTTTTTCCGTTACCATGCACGCATTGTGACCAACTGTTACGAACAACTTACTCTATATATTAATTTACATACTCTTAATAGACGACATTTATGATTGTTTTTTCTTCTTTGCAAATTCGCCGCGGTGTCAGGGTATTACTTGATAATGCCAGCGCAACGATTAATCCAGGACAAAAGATTGGTCTTGTGGGTAAAAATGGCTGTGGCAAAACCACACTGCTCTCTTTATTAAAAGGGGATCTACAAGCTGAAGCGGGTAATGTGACGTTTCCTAGCACTTGGTCAATGGCATGGGTAAATCAAGAGACACCCGCTTTAGACGTTCCTGCCATTGATTATGTTATTGATGGTGATAGAGAATACCGCGAATTGGAGCGTCGTCTACAACAGGCGAACGACAATAACGATGGTCATGCTATTGCCCTGATCCACGGCCAACTCGATGCTATTAATGCGTGGACTATTCAATCTCGTGCGGCCACATTACTTAATGGTTTGGGATTCAGCCAACAACAACTCACTGAGCCCGTAAAATCATTTTCTGGTGGTTGGCGAATGCGCTTAAACTTAGCACAGGCACTAATTTGTCGTTCTGATCTATTACTACTTGATGAACCGACTAACCACTTAGATTTAGATGCGGTAATTTGGCTAGAAAAATGGCTAAAAAGTTATAATGGTACGTTGATTTTAATTTCCCACGACCGAGATTTTCTTGATCCGATTGTGGATAAAATCTTACATATTGAACAAGAGAAAATATTTGAATATTCAGGTAACTACTCTTCGTTTGAAATGCAACGTGCAACAAAATTGGCACAACAACAAGCACTCTTTGAAAATCAGCAAGCAAAAATTGCCCATTTACAAAGTTTTATTGACCGCTTTAAGGCGAAAGCGACTAAAGCCAAACAGGCACAAAGCCGTGTCAAAATGCTTGAACGTATGGAGCGAGTGGCCCCCGCGCACTCAGATAACCCGTTCCAGTTTAGTTTTCGCCAACCAGAAAGCTTACCAAACCCGCTTCTGTCTATGGAAAAAGTCAGTGCCGGTTACGGTGATAAGATTATCCTTAATAACATCAAACTTAACTTAATTCCCGGCTCACGAATTGGGCTCTTAGGTCGTAATGGTGCAGGTAAATCTACATTAATTAAGCTGTTAGCTGGAGAATTAGCTCCACTACAGGGAAAAGTTGCCCTTTCCAAAGGGATCAAATTAGGTTATTTCGCACAGCATCAGCTGGAATATTTACGTGCCGATGAATCTGCATTACAACATTTAACCCGTTTAGCGCCACAAGAGACTGAGCAAAAATTACGTGATTATCTAGGAGGGTTTGGTTTCCATGGTGATAAAGTCACCGATGCATGTGGCCAATTTTCTGGTGGTGAAAAAGCACGTTTAGTTTTATCGCTACTGGTTTGGCAACGCCCAAATTTACTACTAATGGATGAACCAACCAACCACCTTGATTTAGATATGCGACAAGCATTAACACAAGCGCTAATTAGCTTTGAAGGTGCTATTGTTGTGGTATCCCATGATAGGCATTTATTACGCTCAACCACAGATGATTTATATCTCGTCCATGACGGTCAAGTAGAGCCATTCGAAGGCGATCTTGATGATTACCAGCAGTGGTTAGTTGATCAAAATCGCCAAGAGACTCAAGCTAATAAAACGCAACCCGATCAAGAAACACCAAACGCCTCTAACTTAACGGCTCAAGATAAAAAAGAGCAAAAGCGTAAAGAGGCGGAGTTTAGACAACAAACTCAACCTTTGCGCAAAAAGCTCACCACATTAGAAAGTAAAATGGATAAGCTTAGCCAAGAGCTGACCGCCATCGAAACTGAGCTTTCTGATAGTCAAATTTATGAAGCGAAGAACAAGGCGACACTTACCGATTGCTTAAGCCGTCAAAGTATTGCCAAATCGGCTTTAGAAGAAGTTGAGATGGCGTGGATGGAATTACAAGAAAAACTAGAAGAGATGACCAACGCTTTTGAGTCTCAATAACTATTTTTCATTAATGCCTAAAAAGGAACTATTAAATAATATAGTTCCTTTTCATTAAAATACATTTAAAAAATTTATATAACTCATTTAACTTAACGCCTTTATTTCCTGTCACAGTAGCACGTTTTACACAAAATTATATCCTCACCTTGTACGCAATTATCCAATTTAAATAGTTATCTATCATTTATTTACCCATTATTTGTATTAAGTAAGGGAAATACTCATTTTCTAGCTAAAGTTTTTAATCTACCAGCCGAATTAATCATTCTGCTAAGTGGAGCTCCCACTGGCGAAGAAAAAGGCCAAGCTAATAGGTAGGGTTATGTTAAAACGAATTAAAATCTCTCAAGGTTTAATGTGTGTCCTGACTCTGTTTTGTATTATTCAGGTAATATCTGGAGTACAAAGCATTCACGATGCCTACCAAACTCAAAACAAATTAAAAAAAATCTCATACAGTTTCGACCAGTTACGCACTATGGATAACACCTACGCGGCGTTAAATACTTTACGTACTGATATTATTGCGCAGGCGTTTAGTTATATTGCTAATCCACAGGTGGAAGATGCCAATATTACTACATTCATACAAACGATGGATGCACGTAAGGCAGAGGTGGATACGTTGATGAATGAATATGTCGAACTATCTGCACAAACTGGATTTGATCAGCAACGCATGGCTGAGATCAAACAACTTTATCAAAAAAGTCGTTATGACTTAGATCTTCTTGTGCAATATTTAAATGAACGTAATACCAATGCAATTCGTTTGATCTTAAAAAGCCCAGCCAACGATAACTTTACTAATTCATTATATGAAGCAACAGATTTCATTACTGATGACGTTGTTAATCCGTCAGTGATTGAAGCAGAAGATAACTATCACGAGATGCTATGGATAGCCTCCCTATTCATGGGCATATTCCTGATATTTACGACATTAGTGCTCTTTTGGATCCGTAAACATATTATTGTACGCATTAACCAAATGATTGAATATCAAGAGGCGATTGCTAGTGGAGATTTAATTAGTCGCATTGACCATGATATTACAGGCCGCAATGAAATTGACCAACTTATGTTGGGTTTACAACAAATGCGAGCACGCTTAAAAGAAATGGTTAGCGCTATCCGTAACAGTAGTACAACGATTTATAGTGGTGTTCAAGAAATTGCCGCGGGTAATAACGATTTATCAAGTCGTACCGAAGAGCAAGCTAGTGCTTTAGAAGAAACAGCTTCCAGTATGGAACAGCTTACTGCAACAGTCAGAAATAATACCGAAAGCGCACGTGAAGTCACTCAATTAGTCATGAGCACAGCAGATATTGCCGTTCAAGGTGGCGAGCATAGCAATAAGATGGTGATGACCATGACAGACATTGCCGATCGTTCGCAAAAAATTGGTGAGATCACCGCAGTGATTGATGATATCGCTTTTCAAACCAATATATTAGCACTCAATGCCGCAGTAGAAGCAGCCAGAGCCGGTGAGCAAGGACGCGGTTTTTCTGTGGTAGCCAGTGAGGTACGTAATTTGGCGCAACGTAGTGCGGAGGCGGCAAAAGAGATAAAAGAACTCATTGAATCAACTATTTTACGAGTAAAACAGGGTAATGATCTTGTCGAACAAGTCAGCTTATCTATGGGAGAGATCGTCACATCGGTTAACCATGTATCAGGCTCGATGAAAGAGATTTTAGCAGCATCAGAAGAGCAAACTCGTGGCATTGCTCAGATTAGCCTTGCAGTTAATGAAATGGATAAAGCGACACAACAAAATGCCGCGATGGTGGAACAATCTACAGCGGCTTCAGCAACACTAAGTGAACAAGCCTCAATGTTAGATATGATTGTAAATACGTTCAAGGTAGAACAAGTCGCGGTTACATCACCACGATCACCAACATTCTCGGCTAAGCCAGCTGAACCGGAAATAACAAAAACAGCAACAACATCCACAATAAAATCCCATCATCATGAAGCCGATGACAATTGGGAAAGTTTTTAAGCTAAATAACCTACAATAATATTAACCTGCGACAAAGTTTAAACAACACGTTACATCTGTATTAAAGACCTTTACCGTTAATACCTTCAATCAAATAAGATTGGAGGTATTTCTTAAAATCAATTATAAATTTTCCCATTCTATATAGGTTATAAAAGTCAGACAGCACTTTGATTGCTGATACTTTTCTTTCTCATCAATCATTAGAAACTTTTAATTACTAATAATTCGCCTTGCTAATAAATCATTTTTTTCCCCTAGCACCTTACACCAATCATTAGAAAATTTTAGTTATTAGCGGTTAATTAAAGCGAAAAAAAGCAAAATAAGTCGTTTTCAGTCACAAAATAGATAAAAAAAGTAAAGTTTTCAATTATTAAGCCGAATAAATTTAACTGATGTATGTTTGTCGTTCCTTGCTCTTTATCCTACAAATTAATGAAATAGGTAAGGCTATGCTTAAACGAATAAAAATATCTAGTGGCTTAATGTTTATTTTGATCTTGTTTTGTGCCATTCAGTTGTTTTCTGGTGCTACAGGCATTCGTGATGCTTATTTAACTAATAAGCGAATTTCACAGTTAGCCGATGGTTTTGAACAGATAAAAACCATGGATTATGGTTATGCCGCATTAAATAAATTACGTGAAGATATGCTTAATGTAATGTTTGATGCTCATCTCACCCCAGATCTTGCTGAAAGCAAAATTACAGATTTCCTCTCCTCTTACCCTCAACGAAAAAAAGAAGTCTCTAGCATTATTACCCAATATTTTACCTCCGCTGAAAATGCCGATTTTGATCGCGAAAAAGTGGCGAAAATGAAAAAACTATTTCAGCGTGTCATTTACGATCTTGACCAGCTCGTTTCATGTTTAGAAATACGAGATTATTACGGTTTCCAATCTCTTTATGCTCACAATACGAATGAGCGCTTCACACAATCACTTTATGAGGCAACGGATCATCTTAGCGATAATGTCGTCAACCACGCTATAGAAGCCGCACAGGGTAATTACCAACGCGCGTTGATCTTCGCGTTTATTTTTATGTCGGTATTTATCTTATTTACGGTGTTTGTCATGTTGTGGATACGCCACCATATCGTGTTACGTATTAAACAAGTCATTGATTATATGTCAGATATCTCACAAGGGAATTTACTTGAAAATAGCACCATAAAAGCCAAAGGTAATAATGAGATAGACCAACTTATTAATGGAATACAGTATATGCGGTCTGAATTATCACTGATAGTCAATGCTATTCGCGGAACAAGTCATCATATTTATAATGGTGTACAAGAGCTCAGTGCTGGTAATAATGATCTATCTAGTCGTACTCAAGAGCAAGCGAGTGCTTTAGAAGAAACCGCTTCTAGTATGGAGCAACTAACCGCCACAGTAAAAAATAATACTGAAAGTGCTCGTGAAGTATCACACCTTATCAATCAAACCTCTAATATTGCCAGTAAAGGGGGGGATGTTACCCATAGAATGGTAAAAACCATGAACGATATTGCACAAAGCTCTCAAAAGATTGGCGAGATCACAGCGGTTATCAACAGCATTGCTTTTCAAACCAATATATTATCACTCAATGCTGCGGTAGAAGCAGCCAGAGCAGGAGAGCAAGGACGTGGTTTTTCTGTTGTTGCCACAGAAGTAAGAGAATTGGCGCAACGCAGTGCAGAGGCGGCAAAAGAGATCAAAGAGCTTATTGATGCGTCGATTAACCGCGTCAAACAAGGTAATCAACTGGTTGAACAAGTCAGTACTTCAATGGATGAGATCCTCACATCAGTTAAACATGTTGAAAGCTCAATGACTGAGATCCTATCTGCATCAGAAGAACAAACGCGAGGCATTTCTCAAGTCTCCTTAGCCGTCACTGAAATGGATAAAGCGACACAACAAAATGCCGCAATGGTGGAGCAATCTTCTGCTGTAGCAAGTTTACTAACCGAAGAGGCGGGTGATCTTGAGCAAATTGTTGAGCAATTTAAAACAGCGGAAAGTCTATTTTCGAAGAAGAGCACATTAGCAAAACCCGTTGAGAAATCAGCAAATATTGGGTTATCGCCCATAAAAGAAAATCAACAAGACTCAAGAATAAAAGAGCCAAAAAACCATAACCAATCGACATTCAAAGAAGATGAAGATGATGATGATGATTGGACAAGTTTTTAACAAGTGCTAATCTATTTATATGTATATCAACACCTCATAAAAATGAGGTGTTTTATATTATCTGTAAGATCTCTACCTATTTTCTCTCTTCTACTTTTCTTATTATTTAGTGAAATACATGAATGGCTTTTACTAAATAATTCGTTTGTTCTTTCATTTCTCCGGAAATTAACGACGCTTTAGAGACATAATCTGCATTTTCATGTGTTATTGATTCTAACTGCTCTACAGCTCGACCGAGCTCTTTTAATCCTGCACTTTGTTCTGATGATGCAAGGCTGATTTCACCAATAAGACTCGTGACATTTTTTACATGAACCACAATATTTTCCATTGTTTCCACCGTCTCATTCACTTGCTTTGAGCCAATCTTAATATTGTTACTTGATGTATTAATCAATGCTTTGATCTCTTTTGCCGCCTCTGCACTGCGTTGCGCTAAATTACGCACCTCGCTAGCTACCACAGAAAAACCGCGTCCTTGCTCTCCTGCTCTGGCCGCTTCCACCGAAGCGTTTAATGCCAATATGTTGGTTTGAAATGCAATACTGTCAATGACACCAATAATATTACTGATACGCTCAGAACTTTTCGCAATATCGTCCATCGTATGCACAATAGTATCCATTGCTGTTCCGCCTTGTATTGCTGCCTTGCAAGTCATATTAGATAAATTATTAGCCTGCCCTGCCGTTTCACTATTATTACTCACCGCTGTGGTTAATTGATTCATGGTTGACGCAGTAGTCTCAACATGACTTGCAGTTTGTTCAGTCCTCGTATAGAGATCACGATTCCCCGCAGCTAATTGATCACAAGAAAAAGCAACTTGATGGATTTGATGACTAACATCGTTCACAAGCCAACGAAACATCCGCCCTAGTTGATTTACAGAACGTTGAGTCATACCAATTTCATCAATACGATCAAGATAATCAACGTTGTGTTCATCACCTGTAGCCACCCGATTAGCGTGCTTATTAAGGATCATGATCGGCTTCACTATTTGAAAATAAAAAATTCGCTCATTGGCTATCAATAGTGAAAGTAAGATAGCGGTATGAATGAATAAACCCCAACCATTTAAACCAGCAAACCAAACACTTAATAATATAAAAGGAAATGGTAATAAGAGAAGTAAGCGTACACGCTGCTTTAGTGAGAGTGTTTGTTTCCATGAGCGCCAACTTTTCCAGCCCTTATAAATGAAAGCCCCCTTAGAAAAAGTGTGAGAGGGATATTTACCTTGGTTAAAAGCGGCATAAAGTGTTGCGGCTTGTTCTACTTCTTCTTTTTTTGCCGCCGTCCTCACTGACATAAAACTTTGAATTTTACCTTGACGAATAATAGGGGTGACATTAGCCCTTACCCAATAATGATCGCCATTTTTGCGCCTATTTTTAACTATTCCCGTCCAAACCTCCCCCTGTTTTAATGTTTTCCACATGTCTCTAAATACATCAGCAGGAATATCTGGATGTCTGACAATATTATGGGGTTGCCCCATTAACTCTTGTGCTGAAAAACCACTGACTTCAACAAAATCCTCATTAGCATAAATAATATTGCCATTAACATCGGTTGTTGACATCAGTGTTGCGTTTTCAGCTACCGGATATTCTCGCTGTGTCACCGGTTGATTGTTACGCATTAGTTACTCTCCTCGTCATTGAAATGAGATATCTCAATAAAAAAACACGTGCTAAATAACTAACGTTTCGGCTACAAAGAGAATAACTTTAGAAATAAGTGTAAATATTAACTTTTAAATATTAAAAATTTGAATCAGTTCAAATAAATTAATCATCCAGACTATTAATTAGTGCTTGAGAGCTTAATACTAAAGTCTTCGCATTTTCATCACGCTTCTTTAATAATGCCATAAAGATAAGATCGGTAATGGTGTTTTGTGCAGTGCGAGAAGAAATAGCAGCACTACGCCACTCACCTTCATCAGCAATAGTTTCTAATATATAATCGGCCATCAGACCTAGTGGTGAATGTTTTTCTCCTGTGATCGCTATAATTTTAGCACCTTGTTTTTTAGCCACAGATGCAGCGACCAGCATATCTTTTCTTTTGCCACTGTAAGAGATCACAATTTGTAAATCCCGAGGGCTTAACATCTGAGCAACAGAAATTTGTACATGGTGATCAGTTTCAATTAAAGTCGTAATACCTATTTTCTGTAATTTATAACTTAAATCTCTGGCAACTAAACCTGATCCACCAATACCTATAATTTGTACCCGAGAGGCGTCATCAATCTGTTGGATCACTTGTTCAAACTGGTGATAATTAATTTGACGTGTGGTATCCCGAATTGAATTATTTTTTTCTTGTGCTAATTTCTGCGCAATAACAACCAGGCTATCCTCTGAATCTATTTGGTTATGTAATATGCTGGAGTTTTTTTCTGAATTAGCATTCTTTCGGCCTAAATCTTCACTGATAGCCAGCTTTAAAGAAGGAAATCCTTTAAATCCTATCTTTTGACTAAATTTCACTACTGCTGATTGGCTGACTCCCATAATTTCGGCTAATTGCTGTGATGATAAAGTCACGATTTTTTCAGGGTGTTCTAAAATATAATCCGCTATTTTACGTTGATTTGTCGCCATCCCTGGTTTTATCCATGCTATCTTCGTTAATGTAGGCATAATGACATAATCCACTTAAATTATACTATTTTTATAATGATTTAATTATTAACAAATTTAATTGTATTAAATAATTAATTATTGATGGTAAAGTGAATAAAAAACATCATCTACTCAATAGAAAATGTTAATAATATTAACAATACCTTTATAATAATTCTGTTTATGATTTTATCTAAAATTTTACGTATAAGCACATCTATTTTTAAACAAATTATAAATAATGCTTAAATTTTTTTTAGTTTTTTGAAATAATTTATTCCTTAATATCACTGCAGATAAAATTCCATTAAATATCAATATATAGCATAATAAAAAATTTTTATCCCATTGATAAATAATCATAAAATTAATGTTAATAAAAATAAACAACCAATAAACACTCAACAACTATGGTCAATCAAACGGAATAAATAATTCCTTGTCACAGCTACGATTAAAATTAAAGATAAAATAATCAAGAAATACACAAAACAACACTTTAATCATACTTAATATTATTAATAGATAATCATCAACAACGGTAATAAATAATTATGTGTAATGTGTGATTAAATAACATATTTGGGTATAATAATAATCGTAGAAAATGACTCAACATAGCTAAATTATCTAATTAAATGCAATACAACAAAACAAGAGACTAACTAAACTAAAAAAAATATTATTTACAACAATAAAAAGAAATTAAATCATTTATTTTAGCCTATATTTATTCAATCCAAATCAATGGAATACACATGGCGGTTAATATCCCCATTATAATATTAAATAAGAACCATGCTCGTCTGCTTTGTAAAAAACGACTGATAAATGTTCCACCTAAAATCCATACCATACCAGCGATAAAATTTACCACCAACATCACAACACTAATTACACCAATCGATCCCAAATAACCATCACCGGCTAAACTAAAACTTCCTACGGCGCCTAGCCCCATCATCCAAGCTTTTGGATTTAAAAATTGCAATAATCCACCTTGAAACGCCGTCACTGTTTGGGGCACTTTACTTGAAATATCTAATCGTTGATAAGAAGCGGTTGCTGTTTTCCAAGCTAACCAACAAAGATAAATGCTACCAATAATCTTTAAACCGATATGCAATGCGGGATAAATAATCAATAATGTCGCAATACCAAACGCAGAGCTAAGTAATACACATTGCATTCCGACGATAATGCCTGCCATCAACGTTAAAGAGCGTTTTAAACCAACATGAGCCCCCGAAGAGGTTAATAGTAAATTATTAGGTCCGGGCGTAATGGCTGCAATAAAAAGGAAAACGCTCAACGAAACAACTAGGCTATTTGTCATAGTGAAATGCTCAAAGATGTGACAGATGTTTTATTTTCACCGAAAATAGCAGTATGTTATTTAGCAAACAAGCATTAATTCATTTTAATAAACGGAACTATGTCTCAATATTTTGATCCAATACCTTGGGCTAAGAATCCCCATTTACAGACACTTTTGCCTCGAATAGTGCGAAGAACGCCGCTATTAACGCCTTATTGGCAACGGCTTAATTTGCCTGATAATGATTTTGTCGACTTAGCATGGAGTGAAGAACCCAAAACAGCGCAACATAAGCCCCGTTTGGTTATCTTTCATGGTTTGGAAGGTAACTTTAATAGCCCTTATGTTCATGGCATGCTAGCCGCGGCGAAAGCGCGAGGATGGCTAGGCGTTGTCATGCATTTTAGAGGCTGTAGTGGCGAACCCAATCGGCAAAAACGCATTTATCATTCTGGTGAAACAGAAGATGCCCGCTATTTTCTGAATTGGTTAAAAGAGCAATTTGGCGAACAACCAACCGCAGCGGTAGGTTACTCTTTAGGAGGTAATATGCTGGCCTATTATCTTGCCGAAAGTGGTGAAAATGCGGTATTAGATGCCGCTGTTATTGTGTCCGCACCTTTGATGTTAGAACCTTGCTCAACCAAAATAGAGCGAGGATTTTCGCGCTTCTATCAATGGTATTTACTAAAAGGGTTAAAACGCAATGCGACTCGCAAATTGATCCGCTATCCCCAGTCGTTACCTATTAGTCTATTAACCATTAAATCCATTAAAAAGTTACGTCAATTTGATGATCTGATCACGGCAAAAATTCACGGTTTCAAAGACGCCCTTGATTATTATCGTCAATGTAGCGCTCTCCCTTTACTCAATCAGATCAAAAAAAATACACTTATCATTCACGCCAAAGACGATCCCTTTATGTCTACAGAAGTGATACCTGATATCACAACATTACCTAAAAATATTGAATACCAATTAACAGAATTTGGTGGGCATGTAGGTTTTGTTAGTGGAAAACTCTCTAAGCCTGTAATGTGGCTTGAAAAACGTATCCCCGACTGGCTATCGACCTATTTGGAGAAAGTAAAATGATCATCCCTTGGCAAGAACTATCAACCGAAACGCTAGATAACTTGATTGAAAGTTTCGTTTTACGAGAAGGGACTGATTATGGTATGCAAGAGAAAACGCTTGAACAGAAAGTTGCCGACGTAAAAAAACAACTCGTCTCGGGGGAGGCCGTGTTAGTGTGGTCTGAGCTTCATGAAAGCGTCAACATTATGCCAGCTGCACAGTTTCGCCCTGATTGATCTTACCTAAGTTGGCACTATCACATCACATTTAACAATAAGGTATAGCCCTTATTTTGAAAAGGAACATGATATGTCAATCAAACACCCTATTATTGCTGTTACTGGTTCAAGTGGTGCAGGTACTACTACAACCAGCCAAGCTTTTCGTAAAATATTTCAGCAACTCAACGCCCATGCAGCCTCTATTGAAGGGGATAGTTTTCACCGTTATACACGCCCTGAAATGGATATGGCCATTAGAAAAGCGAAAGAGCAAGGACGGCATATCAGCTATTTTGGCCCTGAAGCCAATGACTTTAATTTATTAAGTTCAACCCTAAGTCACTATAGCCAAACAGGGCAAGGGCAATTTCGCAAATACCTTCATTCTTATGATGAAGCAACCCCTTATAACCAATTACCTGGGACATTTACACCTTGGGAAGCATTGCCAGAAAAAACAGACATTTTATTTTATGAGGGATTGCATGGTGGTGTCGTTACCGATCAACATAATGTCGCTCAACATGTTGACCTATTAGTCGGTGTTGTACCTATTGTTAACCTTGAATGGATACAAAAATTAATTAGAGACACCACAGAGCGCGGGCACTCTCAAGAAGCGGTGAGAGATTCTGTGGTACGTTCGATGGATGATTATATCAGTTACATCATTCCACAGTTTTCTCGCACTCATATCAATTTCCAACGCGTTCCTACGGTGGATACCTCTAATCCCTTCTCAGCTAAAGCTATTCCAACACTGGATGAAAGTTTTATTGTTATTCGCTTTCGTGGCTTAACGGATATCGATTTCCCCTATCTATTGGCAATGTTGCATGGTTCATTTATGTCGACTATCAATACTATTGTTGTTCCAGGAGGGAAATTAGGCTTAGCGATGGAATTAATCATGGCACCACTGGTGAAGAAATTATTGAATGGTGAAAAAATTAGCTAAAATAGATATGTTATTTTTGACGAAAATAATATCCCCGTATTTTAGGGATATTATTTTATATATTAAAATTTATTTTAAAATATCAAATTTATTCAGGATCTTTAATTTCAAAAGAGTGCGTAATATTGGCCGCTTTCCCTAACATTAAAGAAACAGAGCAATATTTTTCTGCTGATAATTGTACAGCTCGCTCAACAATTTTATCTGTCAACGCTTTGCCGGAAACAATGAAATGTAAATTAATATCAGTAAATAAACGAGGTGCCTCTTCACGACGTTTTGATGTTAATTTCACTTCACAATCAGTGACTTGGTGGCGACCTTTACGTAAGATACTCACCACATCAATAGCACTACAACCACCCGCAGCAATTAATACCATTTCCATCGGACTAGGCGCTTTATCACCTGAATTACCATCCATCATAACTTGATGGCCGGAAGATGATTCGCCAACAAAAGATAAATCTTCAACCCATTTAACACGTGCTTCCATTTATTTTTCCCCTAAATACAACTAAGACTAAAAGAGTACATTCTCATAATTCAACTAGCAATTAGCAAATAGGTTTATTATGCTGACTGCGTAAAACGAGACTTAATGCGTTAACTGTGTTAAAAACAATATCTGCTTGATGATAGTGGTTAAGATCAATGCATTATTTTCTCATTTATTATAATCTATTCCTTATTAACTTTCCGAATTCTCAGGAAGTTAATCGGTAAAGATAGGATTTTAAGCACGCTGTATCAAAAGGGTGTCAATCCGTTTTGAAAGGCTGCATTAACGTACAGAGGATAACGCGAATGGTTCTCGGCAAGCCGCAAACAGACCCGACTCTTGAATGGTTTTTGTCACACTGCCATATTCACAAATATCCATCCAAGAGCACGCTGATCCACCAAGGTGAAAAAGCGGAAACACTTTATTATATTGTTAAAGGTTCCGTGGCTGTTCTTATTAAAGATGAAGAAGGAAAAGAGATGATCCTTTCCTACCTAAACCAAGGTGACTTCATCGGTGAACTTGGATTATTTGAAGAAGATCAAGAACGTAGTGCATGGGTTAGAGCAAAAACAGCCTGTGAAGTAGCAGAAATTTCCTATAAAAAATTCCGCCAATTAATTCAGGTCAATCCTGACATTCTGATGCGCCTTTCCGCTCAAATGGCGAATAGATTACAAACCACATCAGAAAAAGTAGGTAACCTTGCTTTCCTTGATGTAACAGGTCGTATTGCACAAACTTTATTAAATTTAGCTAAACAACCTGATGCAATGACGCATCCTGATGGCATGCAAATTAAAATTACACGTCAGGAAATCGGTCAAATTGTAGGTTGTTCACGTGAAACTGTAGGCCGTATTTTAAAAATGCTGGAAGATCAAAACCTCATTTCAGCACACGGTAAAACTATCGTTGTTTACGGTACTCGTTAAGTTGCATTGAAAACAGCCCATTTAACTGATGGACAGTGATTATTTTGTATGAAGCCCCATCGCAATGATGGGGTTTTACATTTGAATTCACTCTGCTTTTACAAACTCAGCAAGCGCTTTTCGTAACGCATTCATGCCCTCTTGTAACTCTTCGAGGGTAATAATCAGCGATGGTGTAAAGCGTATTACATCAGCCCCGGCATTTAACATCATTAAGCCATGCTTAGAGGCCAGTGCAAGTAACTCTTTTGCTTTACCTGCATACAGTGGTGCTAACTGCGCGCCAATTAATAAGCCTTGTCCACGAATTTGGGAAAATACAGCATAAGTTTGGTTTATTGCCTGCAATTCATCCACTATCCAACGATGACGCTCACTGACACCTTCTAATACCGCCTGAGTGTTGATTAAATCAAAAGCAGCATTGCCTACTGCACAGGCTAATGGGTTCCCCCCATAAGTCGTACCATGTGTTCCTACCCCCATTACCGAAGCGATATCCTCGGTGGTTAACATCGCACTGAGAGGAAAACCACTACCTAATGCTTTGGCACTGGTAATAATATCGGGCTGTATATCATAGTGCATATAAGCAAATAGTTTGCCGGTTCGCCCCATACCCGTTTGTACTTCATCAAGAATTAATAGCGCTTGATGCTTATCACATAGTGTACGTAAGCCATGCATAAACTCCGCTGTCGCCGGTGTCACTCCGCCCTCACCTTGGATAGGCTCCAGTATTACGGCACAAGTATGAGAGTCAATCACGGCTTTTACAGCATCAAGAGAGTTAAAAGGGACATGTATAATATCCGCAGGTTTAGGACCAAAACCATCCGCATATTTAGGTTGTCCCCCTACAGAGACTGTAAAAAATGTTCTACCATGAAAGGCATGGTGGAAGGCAATTATCTTAGTTTTATAAGGATTATGACGGGTAATAGCGTAATGTCGTGCTAATTTAAGTGCGGCTTCATTCGCTTCTGCCCCTGAATTGGCAAAAAAAACACGCTCAGCAAAAGTATGTTGGATTAATTTCTGAGCTAAACATAATGCCGGCTCATTAGTAAACACATTACTTACATGCCAAAGCTTCTCACTTTGCTCTTGCAGTGCTTTATTCAATAGTGGATGCGCATGCCCAAGCGCTAGAACAGCAATACCACCAGCAAAATCAATATAGGATTTTCCCTGTTGATCCCAAACACGGCTACCTTGCCCTTTAACAGGAATAAAATCTGCTGGTGAATAAATTGGCAACATTACCTGATCGTAAGTTGCCCTATTAATACGTTGATTTATCATTACCCCACCTGACCGACATTTAGCTATACAATGAAAATATAATCACTAAATATGAATAAAAAATCAAATAAGGTTTGATATAAAATTGGATAATGACGCTAAATTTTCATTATCCAATTAATATTTAAGAAAATTATTTAATAACTCATGCCCTTGTTCACTCAGAATACTTTCAGGATGAAATTGCACACCTTCAATGGGTAAAGTACGATGACGTATCCCCATAATTTCATCAACATTCCCGTCATGTTGGCTCCATGCTGTAACCTCAAAAGGGACAGGCAAGGTTGTCGCATCAATCACTAAAGAGTGATAACGGGTAACGCTTAAAGGTCGATTAAGCCCTTTAAACACCCCTTGCTGATTATGGTGTATTAATGAATTTTTGCCATGCATAACTTCACGGGCTCTGATAACGGATGCACCAAAAGCTTGCCCAATCGCCTGATGACCAAGGCAAACACCTAAAATAGGTATTTCCCCGGCAAATCGCTGTATCGCCTCAAGAGAGATCCCTGCTTCATCTGGCGTGCAAGGTCCCGGAGAGATAACAAGATGTGATGGCATCATCTTTTCTATCTCTTTAAGCCCAATCTCATCATTACGTTTAACAACAACCTCCGCCCCCAGTTCACAAAAATACTGGTAAAGGTTGTAGGTAAACGAGTCGTAATTATCAATAAGTAACAGCATATTAGCTTATCCGACTGATTTTATTATCATTATCTGTTTTAATGCTATTTTGAAACCGTTATATCCCTGACAAAATAGCTCGTTATTCAACCGACCTGGATACAACGAAGCCGATTATCATAGCACAGGTGTAAAATATAAATAGTAAGTAAGAAAAGCTGTTGATTTATTGCGCAATAACAATAATGACGGTGATTATTCATCAATTAAGAGATAAATAAAGCAAACAAGCGCGGTAATAGAAGATCATATGTCAAAAACAAAGATCAGAAATAATTTTTTTGATCGACAATATCCAGAATGTGAGAACGCATTCTGGATATCTGTTCATTGACTGACTTAGGCTAGAGAAGTGTCTAACCTAATCACCCATTATTCTTTAACCACCTCAGCGGATAAAATCGTCACGGTTTTAACGGGTACATTTTGGTAAGGACCAATATTGCGGGTTTGCACTTGTGAAATTTTATCGACAACATCCATGCCTTTCACTACTTTACCAAACACCGCATAACCAAAATCACGTTGACCGTGATCTAAAAAGGCATTATCAGCAACATTAATAAAGAATTGGCTTGTGGCACTGTCTTTATCTGATGTACGAGCCATTGCAATGGTGCCTTTTAAGTTACGTAAGCCATTATCAGCCTCATTCTTAATCGGCTCTCGTGTCTGCTTTTGTTGCAAATCTGCCGTAAATCCCCCACCTTGGATCATAAATCCGGGGATCACTCGATGAAAAGTGGTCCCGTTATAGTAACCATCTTCGACATACTGAATAAAATTTTTCGTTGTGATAGGGGCTTTTTTATTATCCAGTGACAGTTCAATATTGCCTTCAGATGTGACTAATTTAACAAAGGTCTCTCCCGTTGCAGCCATTGCAAGGCTTGTTGTTGTCAAGGTGCAAGCGGTAACGAGAGTGACAAAAAAACGTTTTAACATGCAGGGATCCTTTACTTTAATAGTCTACAACTTACTTAATATGCAGCGATTTTAATTCGCTGAGGCAAATAGTGCCAATCATTTACCTTTATTTACGCACAATAAACGCATTTACATCATAACAGGGTAAATTTTCATGTTTAATTACTGTTATAAGTCGCTAAATTACGCCAAAATAGAGGGAATAGTTAATTAATCGATTTTCGATTCTCTATGCAAAACTCATCTTAGTATGCATGAGGAAGCGCATTATTTCAGAGAGGCTTATACCATAATGACCCAATTTAATTACCAAAAAGCACATTTCATTATCAGTGCACCTGATATCCGCCATTTACCACCAGATACAGGAATTGAAATTGCCTTTGCGGGTCGTTCTAATGCGGGTAAATCCAGTGCATTAAATGCACTAACGCAACAAAATGGATTGGCAAGAACCAGTAAAACACCCGGTCGTACTCAACTTATCAATCTGTTTCAAATTGAGGAAGGACGACGTTTAGTCGATTTACCTGGCTACGGATATGCTCAAGTCCCCGAAGAGATGAAACGCAAATGGCAACGCTCTTTAGGTGAATACCTGCAAAAAAGAGAGTGCTTAAAAGGAGTTGTTATTTTAATGGATATCCGTCATCCATTAAAAGATCTCGATATGCAGATGATTGATTGGGCGGTGGATTCAGAGCTTCCGACTCTCGTCTTACTCACTAAAGCGGATAAATTAGCATCAGGGGCGCGTAAAAAGCAGTTAATGGCGGTACAAAATGCACTGTCAGAAAAATCAGGTGATATACGTGTTGAATGTTTTTCTTCTTTGAAAAAAATAGGCATTGATAAATTACGTAATACGTTAAATGAGTGGTTTACTGATACTAACGAACCAGATACAGAAGCTTAACTCGCTATCCGCTTTACTAGGGGAAAATATGGCTTCCCCTTCCATTCTTAGCATTAATCACTCGTGCAAATTTTAGATAAAAAAATGCCCCAGTCGAAATAAAGTCGACTGGGACAGCTAATATTCAGCTAAATCCGATTACGTGAAGTAAAAGGTCTGAAAGATAGAACATCTTACCTCTGTACCCTACAAGAGATAATGTACTCTATTTTTTTGGCTAATAAAAGCCCTTTTGTAATTTTTTTTCACATGCAAACACGATTCAGCTTGATGTTTATGTATTCAAACGCTCAATAAATGTAGTTTAATTACATATTTATGAGATCTAAATCACCTGTAAAAAGTGCTTAAAAATAAAACAAATCACACAAAATGTGCGGTTTATACAGACTAATTTTGTGATAGGCTTATCGCGAGACCGTAATAAATTTGTAAATTAGCGATAAAATGAGGTATTCATGGCTGTATTAACGCTACTGCATTTTCCTGATGAGCGACTACGCAAAGTTGCTACACCTGTGGAAAAAGTAGATGACGAAATACGCACATTAATCGATGACATGATTGAAACCATGTACGCAGAAAGAGGAATTGGCTTAGCGGCTCCTCAGGTTAATGTCTCTAAACGTATTGTCGTTATTGATGTTTCTGAAAATAGAGATCAACCCATTGCTCTTATTAACCCAGAAATTATCAGTACTGAAGATGAAATAATGGATATGATGGATGGTTGTCTTTCTATCCCAGACTCTTTTGCTCCCACACAACGCTTTCGCTACTTAAAAGTCAAAGCACTAGATAGAAATGGTGATGAAATCGAGCTAGAAGCAGCCGATCTCTTTGCTGGCTGTATTCAACATGAGCTAGATCACCTCAATGGTAAACTATTTATAGACCATTTATCGCCGTTAAAACGTCAACGTATCGAGAAAAAACAGAAAAAATTAAGCAAACTCAATAGCACCCAAGTTGCTTAATGGAATGTATTTAACTTTTGATATTGTTAATACTAATGACTTTTATAGTGTAAGCTCAGTCAAACAACTGGGCTTTTTATTTTTTATCCCCCCACAATTCCTATTGTTCCCCTTCCCTAGCTTTAAATATAGCAAAGCGGGAAAACCTTATAGCTATCCCGCTTAAATTCATCAGTTAAAAAACCATACTGATATCTATTATAAACAAAGTGTTATCTCGTCATTAATGGGCTTCATCCCAGTTATTACCGACTCCGACTTCGACCTTCAGTGGAATAGCAAGCTCCATGCTACTTTCCATGAGCTTATGGATCATCGCATTTGCTTTTTCTAAATATGACTCTCGTACCTCAAACACTAATTCATCGTGTACCTGCATAATCATATGTACATCATCAGGGCATTCATGACAGATCCAATTATCCACCGCAATCATTGCTTTTTTAATGATATCGGCTGCTGTTCCCTGCATAGGTGCGTTAATCGCTTCACGCTCTGATGCTTTACGTCGGATCGCATTTTTAGAATTAATCTCTGGCAGATATAAACGGCGTCCATCTAACGTTTCCACATAGCCTTGCTGTGACGCTTGTTTACGGGTACGCTCCATATAATCTAATACCCCAGGATAACGTTCAAAATAGAGATCCATATATCGCTGTGCTTCTTTTCGTTCAACACCAATTTGTTGAGATAAACCAAAAGCGCTCATACCATAAATAAGACCAAAGTTGATCGCTTTCGCACTACGACGTTGCTCAGCGGTGACTTCGTCTAAAGGTATACCAAACACTTCAGATGCAGTAGCTCGGTGAATATCTTTCCCTTGAGCAAAAGCATCAAGCAAACCTTTATCTTGCGATAAATGCGCCATAATACGTAATTCGATTTGAGAATAGTCGGCAGCAACTATTTTAAAACCATCACGGGCAATAAACGCTTGGCGAATACGACGCCCCTCTTCATTTCTTACTGGAATATTTTGCAGATTAGGATCACGAGAAGATAAACGTCCTGTCGCAGTCACCGCCTGATGATATGAAGTATGCACCCGCTTAGTTTTACTATTGACCATCAACGGCAATTTATCCGTATAAGTCGATTTTAATTTTGCCAATCCACGATGTTCTAAAATTAAACGAGGTAACTCATGACTATGCGCTAACGCTTCTAACACTTCTTCATTTGTTGAAGGGGCACCTTTTGGCGTTTTCTTGATAATAGGAAGATTTAGTTTTTCAAATAAAATCTCTTGTAATTGCTTAGGTGAAGAGAGATTAAATTCTTGCCCTGCTAACGCGAATGTCTCTTTTTCAATCTCAGCTAAACGTTGAGTGATTTCTTGGGATTGCATGGCAAGCACTTGTGCGTCAATCAATACGCCCTTACGCTCCATGCGTGAAAGCACAGGAACTAATGGCATCTCAATATCGTGATAAACGTGTTTTAGCGGTGCAATCGCCTCTATTTGAGGATAAAGCGCTTGATGCAGTAACAAGGTAATATCAGCATCTTCCGCTGCATATAAGGTCGCTTGTTCAACCTCAATCTGATTAAAGGTAAGTTGCCCCTTACCTTTACCAGCAATCTCTTCAAATGTCGTCGTTTTATGATTTAAATGCTTTTCCGCTAAGGTATCCATATCATGGCGGCTACTCACACTATTTAAGACATAAGACTCCAACATGGTATCAAAATAAATACCGTTTAATTCGATGCCTTCATTTTCCATAATGCCGCGGTCGAATTTCAGGTTTTGCCCAATTTTTAAGATGGTTTTATCTTCTAAAATCGGTTTTAAAGCAGTTAGTACCTCATCAACAGGTAATTGCTCTGGTGCATCTAGATAATCATGACGCAATGGAATATAAGCGGCCTTGCCAGGCTCTACCGCAAATGACAGACCGATTAAACGTGCATCAATATTATTCAAGCTATCTGTTTCAGTATCAAAAGCAAAGGCGGGCGCTTTTTTCAGTACCTCAACCCAGCGCATTAAGCTTTCATGAGTCAATATAGACTCATAGTTCTCTTGAGAGATAACCGGGAAATTGTCTGCAGCTGGCTGCTCTTTGGGTGTTGCGACTTCTGCACTATAGGGGACTGGCGCTTTACGGCTACTGCGTTGAGCTAACCAACCACCATTTTGTAAGTCACTTATCCAGCGTTTAAATTCATAACGCGTAAACATTTCAAGTAACTTATCTAAATTAGGTTCATTAACCACTAAGTCATCAAAGGTTTTATCAAGCGCTACATCTGTTTTAATTGTCGCTAATTGATAAGAAAGTTTGGCAACTTTCTCATGTTCAACCATTTTGGCGCCAAGTGTTTTCGCACCCCGGAAACTCAATGTGGCTATTTTATCAAGCTGTTGATAAATATCCTCTAAGCTACCAAGTCCTTGCAATAGCCCTAATGCTGTTTTTTCACCTACGCCTGGAACACCGGGAATATTATCTGATGAGTCACCCATCAGTGCGAGAAAGTCGATAATCAACTCTGGTGGCACCCCATATTTTTCTTTAACTTCATCGGGGCCTAAAATAACATTCGTCATCGTGTTGATAAGTGTGATATTGGGCGTAACTAGCTGTGCCATATCTTTATCACCGGTACTGATTAACACATTACGACCATCACTGGCTGCTTTTAATGCCAATGTGCCAATCACATCATCAGCTTCGACGCCAGTAATAGAAAGTAACGGTAAGCCCATCGCTTGAACCATTTCATGCAAAGGCTCAATCTGCTCACGCAGATCATCTGGCATTGGTGGGCGATTAGATTTATATTCCTCATACAACTCATCACGGAATGTTTTGCCTTTAGCATCAAACACAACCGCCACATGACTAGGCTTATACTGAATTATTAGGCTGCGTAGCATGTTTAACACACCATACATCGCCCCTGTGGGTTCACCTTTGCTATTAGTTAGCGGAGGAAAAGCATGATAGGCACGATAAAGGTATGAAGAGCCATCTACAAGGATAAAGGGGTTTTCTGCTATCTGGACCATAATCTGTTCATCATTGTTCTGAGGTTCATTGATATGACTAGAATGCCACATTGCAACGCAATAGACGAATATTACCTGAGATTATTGACAAACTTCTTATCACGATAGACAGATATAATTATCGGTTAGTCACCGACAATCATTGATTCGAATAAATCAAGCAGATCAATTTTATCTTAATAAAAAGACGATAAATATTATTCGTTTTTATACAAAATAATGACTAAAATAATATAGAAACACCTCAATAATATATGGTTATTTATATTCTCTATATTATTTTTAATAAAATACGGTAATAAAATGCGGTATAGTTAATTAATTAAATAATTGCAGTAAGGCAAGCAATAGTACCAAATAGAATACCGGGAGCATTAGCAATCGCAACGGGATATTCTTTACTTTTCACACCATAATAAGTCCATAATAAACAGTTTATGGCTGCAACAAAAGGCTGAAATGGGCTAGTTTTAATGCCATTAAGATTGTCCATTATTTGTGGAATATAAGAGACATACATACCACAGGCAGTGACTGTTGCTATCCAACTGACTAATGTGACAATATTAATTTCATTTAGCGTGGCGAGTTTCTGTTTAATTTTCCTCATTAATTTATTTATTGGGTTATTCGCTAATCTAATTCCACGATAAGGAACAAGGCTTGTTGAGGTAGATTCATCGAGTAAAGTAAGATTTTCAGGATCTGTTTCGTTTTGCATCACGCCTCCTACTGTTATTTATCCAATATATAAGAATGAATTTTTTATGTTGGATAATAAATATAACTATTACCAGTTCTAGCATAAGTAAAAGAATATTGTCAAATAAGCAAAATGGGAGAATAAAGCAGTTAAATTAAATGCTAAATAATCATTATTAACATAAAATCTACATTTTTCATTATTCTAAGAGGTTAGCTATTTAACATTTCCAAACACTAAGCAATTACACTTAGCAGCGAAAAATAATAAACTAAAATATAACAAGTTATTGCTTCTTTACCTAAAAAAATTAGCGCAACACAACCATAAACAAGGAACCAAAAGAGTCAGTTCGTTAATATTGATTTACAGTAATATTACAGACTATTTCCCTGACATTACATTGTTTGTATTACTCATGAATATCCTGTGGATAACTCTGTGAGTATTTTTGTAACCCTATCTATATTAAGTGATTAAGTCTATTTTCACTTTATTAACATAATTAAAAAATCAATGACTTACGATGCATTACTAATTATATTGAATTAATTAGATATACATCAATTAATGTGGATAGTTATATTATGAAGGAAATATGAAGAATAAAAAAATGGCACTCACAAACAATGGGTGCCATTTTTATCTAACATTGGTAGCTATTTCTACTTATCTATCAATTAGCAATAACTTATCAATTATTTTTTCATCAGTAATTGATTGACGACATCAGAATAAGCTTTTGCATACTCTTCTGGTGATTTAGCACTAATGCCATCATTTTTCATTTTATATTTACCATCAATAACCATTGCCGGTACACCATTAATTTGGAAATCAGTTACCGCATTTTGTTGTTGGCTTACCAATGAGTTAACCACAAAACTATTAATTGCTGCATCATAATCTTCCGCTTTTACCCCTGCATTAATAAAGGTAGTGCGAATATCATCAACAGAGCGAATAGATTGTGTTTCTTGTATTCCTTTAAATAAGGCTGGAGAGACTTGGTCTTCAACACCTAATGCAATAGCAACCGCCCATGCACGGGTCATCTCTTTACCTAACGGCCCTAAGAAGTCAACGTGGTAACGAGCCATTTTGGTGTTTTCTGGTACATTTTTTTCAACCGTGCTATTGACCTTATACACTTCAGAAAACTGATAGCAATGAGGGCAATAAAAAGAGAAAAATTCAACCACTTGTGGAGCACCTGCAACAGGCTTAGAAAGATTTGTATACTGCTTACCTTCAGAAATATCGGCAGCTGAAACACCAAATGCTAACACCATACTTGCTAACGCCAGCCAAATTTTTTTCATTTCGTATTATCTCCTAAAAATTAATACATTGGGCTAAGTTGTAAAGGTGGCTCATTTAATTGCTCCACTTGCCCTTTAAATAAAGCGAGTTGTTTAAACCAAAAGTCTTGCTCTTGAAACCAAACAAAGGTTCTTGGAAAAGCAGGATCCTTCCAGCGCTTTAATACCCATGCGATATAATGCACCATTCTCATCGCACGTAGAGGTTCAATTAATGATAGTTCTCTCACATCAAAATCTTGATATTCATTATAAGACTCAAGCAATGTATCTAGCTGTATAAGCTGATCTTGCTTTGAGCCACTTAATAACATCCAAAAATCTTGAATTGCACTTCCCATACGAGAATCATCAAAATCAACCATAACGACTTCATCACGCCACAATATATTGCCGGGATGACAATCCCCATGTAGTCGTAATTTTTTCCATGTTGAGTCTGATAATTTAGGACTCACTTCATGAATAATTTTATCAATAGCATCAATAAATTGAGATTTTAATTGCGTTGGAACTAAATCACTTTGTTCAAATTCTAATTTTGGCGCGACCAAATAGTCCGCAACAGACAGTGTCGGCCGATATTGATAGCTCTTTTTTCTACCTATTTGGTGGATACGTCCTAATGTCCGCCCCACCTCTTCAAGCTGAAATAGATTATCAGTTTCATATGCTCTTCCCCCAATACTTGGGAATAATGCAAAATAAAACCCTTCATTAGAAAGATGAACTGTTTCGCCTTTTACCTCGATAGGCGCTGCGACAGAAACCTGTGCCTCTTTTAGCGCTAAAACAAATTCATGTTCTTCTTTTATTTGTGAATAGCTCCAACGTTGAGGACGATAAAATTTCACCACATAACGTTGTTTGTGCTCATCCATAAACTGAAAAACACGATTTTCGTAGCTGTTTAATTCCGTCAGCCCTGAATCAGGATAAAACCCAATATTAATTAGCGCATCCCAAATACTATCGGGAGACAATCCTTGAAAATTAAATGAGGCAGATATGGCCATGTCCTATCCTGAAATTAATCTTTAATCACACCGCGAGCACGTAAAATAGCTGTTTTGAAATCTTCTTCATAATCTTTCTTCAGCCCAGGAATAACATCTGTAGGTGCGGTATTGCGCATTTTTAGATGATAGATCAAAATATCATCAGTTAGATCAGCAAGTTGACCTTTAAAACCTGCTTCATCCGCCAGTTTCTGTAATAATTGAACTAAGTTTAAATCAGAATGCTCTTCCCATACTGGGTGCAATAATTCCATCACTTCATTAAGACGGTGACATTTCATACAAAAAATCCTTATTATTAAAATAACAACAAAGTACCAAGTATTCTCTAAGAGAAAAAGACAACCTCTGTCAATCTGCGTAAATATTACGCTTTTTTAAAAAAATTGCTGTTGCTTTACATGTAACCAGAATAAGTTCGTGCTTTCTATTACTATATCGTCTTTACTTGATAAGTATTGTTCGCAATTTTTCGCAAACTCATTCACAAATATTGACTATGAAAAACCAGAATATCACAGGCGGTATACTCGCCGGTGGCCAAGCTACTAGAATGGGAGGCGCTGATAAAGGGCTTCAACTCTTACATGGGCTACCTTTATACCTCCATATTGCCCAAAAGTTATCACCACAGGTTGCCTCTATTCTGATTAGTGCAAACCGTAATCTAGAACGCTATCGCCAAAGCCAGTATCCTGTTATCACCGATGAAACCAGTGATTTTTCCGGTCCTTTAGCTGGAATGCTGGCATTATTAAAACAAGCTCAAACCCCTTGGGTTGTGTTTGTTCCTTGTGATGTCCCCTATTTTCCTAGCAATTTGGTTGAAACGCTCTATCGTCACAAAGGGGATGCCTTAGCCGCCTATGCCGACGATGGGCAGCGAGAGCATCCAACACTGGCACTGTTAAATCGTTGTCTTATTCCAACACTTGAGGCTTATCTCGCTCAAGGTGACCGTAAATTAATGCTATTTATGCGCCAAATCGCTGCTAAACCGGTTTTATTTGCTAATCAGGCCGCAGCCTTTATTAATTTAAACACACCTGAAGATATAGCAAACGCCAATCACATAGCAAAATAGGAGCTCATAAGATGACACAAAATCAGTTACCGCTGTTAGGGATCACCGCTTGGAGTGGTACAGGTAAAACAACCTTACTAAAAAAACTTATTCCTTTGTTGCGTAACAGAAATATTCGGGTTGGTATGATAAAACATACCCATCATGATATGGATGTCGATAAACCAGGCAAAGACAGCTATGAACTTAGAAAAGCCGGAGCCGAACAAACATTAGTCGCTAGTCAACAACGTTGGGCATTAATGACCGAAACCCCTGATTTAGCTGAGCTGGATTTGTACTATCTCGCTTCTCGTTTTGATGCAAGTAAACTCGATATGATTTTAGTGGAAGGTTTCAAAACAGAGGCTATCCCTAAAATTGCACTTTACCGCCATATCAATGAGCGAAGTGTTAATGAGTTATTGGATGAGCATGTGATTGCACTAGCTAGTGATAGTGATTTAGACACCCCCCTCCCACTGCTAGATATTAATTCGCCAGAAGCTATTGCTGAATTTATTAGTGATTGGCTACAACAGCAAAAATAGCATTTCATCTTTTTTCAATAAAGCTTAACAAGCATTATCACAAAGAAGGAAGAATATTTCCCTTCTTTGTGACCAACGAAAATAACATACTAAGAAAAAATGACAGCCTGATAGGGCTGGAGAACAAGATCACCTTGTTTATTTGTCACTATTGGACTGTTATGCAGATAAAGGTGTTCGATACTTACCGACAATACTTTTTCTTCCTGACTAAAATTACAGTAAATATTAACGGATTTTTCTTGATGAGTTCGCTTAAAGGCAATCACATTATCAGGAGCAGTAAGTGGTGTGAATATCCCATAAATTAAAATATCGCTGATTTCTGAGTGACGTCTTAATGTAATTAGTTGTTGGTAATAAGCAAAAAGAGAAGTTTTATCTTGACGTTGTTGCTCTGCATTAATTTTTTTATAATTCGGGTTTATCTTTAGCCACGGTTTTCCTACAGTAAAGCCCGCATTATTCTTATTATTCCACTGAAAAGGAGTTCTTGAATTATCCCGACTACGATCATTAAAATATGCCATCATCTGTTCATCGCTATAACCCAAATTTTTACCCCATTCATATAATTTGGCTACATGCAGATCGTTATGTTCTTCAAGCGTCATAGGACAATTTGTCATACCTATTTCTTGCCCTTGATAAATAAAGGGAGTGCCGCGTTGTGTTAATAAAAAAGTGGCTAACATTTTGGCACTGATGGGGTCAATTGCCTCTTTAGGAATAAATTTATTTAATGAACGCGGTTGATCATGATTTTCAAGATAAGGAGCTCCCCAGCCTACACGCTGGGTGTCTAATTGACTTTTGATAAAGACAGGTTTTAATTTTTCACCAGTAATAGGCGCTGTTGTGAATGGTTTTTGATGATAAATATCTAGATCAGCAATACTGAAATCGAATACCATTGAAAAATAGCCATTTTCCCCTACATAATTCTGTAGATCTTTTTCTGGTACATCAATTTCAGCAACCGTCATACAGTTAGCGGGCTTAAACGTTTTTTCTGCTAATTCAGTTAAAAATTTATCCAAAGCACCGTAAAATCCCGTCCTTCAGGTCGGGGATATAAGGCGCGGTTTTTTAACTAACTCGGTGTTTCCTGTTGCTCAATGTACTGGCGGATAATGGATATTGGTGCGCCACCACAACTCCCCGCGAAATAACTCGGCGACCAAAGAACCCCCTTGTAGTAATCACGTTGGGCAATATCAGGACGATCACGTCGAAGTAATCGACTCGATACCCCTTTAAGGCTGTTAACCAGATTAGATATCGCCAGTTTTGGCGGGTAATTAATCAGTAAATGAACGTGATCCCGTTCCCCATCCATTTCAACCAGTTCAACATCAAAATCAGCACAAACACTGACAAAGTAGCTTCGCAATTTTTCAATTGCATCCTGATCAAATATTTTTCGCCGGTATTTTGTGA
>NZ_CAWQNB010000006.1:0-28236 GCF_963896135.1 Proteus sp. G2609
TGTCTAAAGAAAAATTTGAACGTTCAAAACCGCACGTTAACGTTGGTACTATCGGCCACGTTGACCACGGTAAAACAACTCTGACTGCTGCAATCACTACAGTTTTAGCTAAAACTTACGGTGGTGCTGCTCGTGCATTCGACCAAATCGATAATGCGCCAGAAGAAAAAGCGCGTGGTATCACCATCTCTACTTCACACGTAGAATACGATACTCCAACTCGCCACTACGCACACGTAGACTGCCCAGGTCACGCCGACTATGTTAAAAACATGATCACTGGTGCTGCGCAAATGGACGGAGCTATTCTGGTAGTAGCAGCAACTGATGGTCCAATGCCACAAACTCGTGAGCACATCCTGTTAGGTCGTCAGGTTGGTGTTCCTTACATCATCGTATTCCTGAACAAATGTGACATGGTAGATGATGAAGAGCTGTTAGAATTAGTTGAAATGGAAGTTCGTGAACTTCTGTCTCAATACGATTTCCCAGGTGATGACACTCCAGTAATCCGTGGTTCAGCGCTGAAAGCACTGGAAGGCGAAGCAGAGTGGGAAGCAAAAATTGTTGAATTAGCAGAAGCACTGGATTCTTATATCCCAGAGCCAGAGCGTGCAATTGACAAACCATTCCTGTTACCAATCGAAGATGTATTCTCAATCTCAGGCCGTGGTACAGTAGTTACTGGTCGTGTAGAGCGTGGTATCATCAAAGTAGGTGATGAAGTTGAGATTGTTGGTATCAAAGAAACCACCAAAACAACTTGTACTGGCGTTGAAATGTTCCGTAAATTACTTGACGAAGGTCGTGCAGGTGAGAACGTAGGTGTTCTACTGCGTGGTACAAAACGTGAAGAAATCGAACGTGGACAAGTACTGGCGAAACCAGGCTCAATCAACCCACACAACAAATTTGAATCAGAAGTTTATATTCTGAGCAAAGATGAAGGTGGTCGTCACACACCATTCTTCAAAGGCTACCGTCCACAGTTCTACTTCCGTACAACTGACGTAACTGGTACTATCGAATTACCAGAAGGCGTAGAAATGGTAATGCCAGGCGACAACGTGAACATGATCGTTGAACTGATCCACCCAATCGCAATGGACGAAGGTTTACGCTTCGCAATCCGTGAAGGTGGCCGTACAGTAGGTGCGGGTGTTGTTGCTAAAGTATTAGGTTAATTCCTAGCTTTATTATTTTTGAAAAGGGCATCTGATGATGCCCTTTTTTAGTTTATGCCTCTATTAACGATAACTAGCTTATTGCCATTATTCATTTTTTATTATCATCAGCACACTTAGATAGATCTGTACGATAAATAGAAATTGAAATAACAATTATTATCATTTACTATCTTGATAGGTAGTTAATGAGGTCGTTATTATGTATGTCTGTCTGTGTCATGGTGTGAGTGATAAAAAAATTATCTCTACTGTTCATAAACATCAAATTCGAACAATCAATCAATTGCGTCAAATCCTACCTGTAGGCAGTTGTTGTGGTAAATGTATACGTCAAGCTCGTCAACTTATAGATGATGAACAACACCTCCTTTATCCTCAAATTTCTGAAGTTGCATAACAGTTTTTAATATTCCTTTCTCTCTACTTTGTATAAAAGGTCTACACTAAAAAGACTGGAAGCAAAGGAGCATAAAAATGAAAGGTGATAAAAAAATGATAGCCCACCTTAATAAATTATTAGGTGGTGAACTTGTTGCAATTAATCAGTATTTCTTGCATGCCCGTATGTTTAAAAATTGGGGATTTACTCGCCTTAATGCGATGGAATACCATGAGTCTATTGATGAAATGAAGCATGCTGATAAATATATTGAGCGTATTTTATTTTTAGAAGGTATCCCTAACTTACAAGATTTAGGAAAACTCAATATCGGTGAAGATGTTGAAGAGATGTTGCGTTCAGATCTTGAACTCGAACTAGGGGGCGCAAAAGACTTACGTGAAGCTATCGCTTATGCTGATTCAATTCATGATTATGTGAGCAGAGATCTGATGCTAGAAATCTTAACGGATGAAGAAGGGCATATCGATTGGATTGAAACCCAACTGGAGCTTATTGAACGTATCGGACTACAAAACTATCTTCAAGCGCAAATGATTGAAGAGTGATCTCATCTTTTAGCAAAAAAGAAGTACTAATCTTTCTTTATTGCTACCTATCGAATTTATAAAAGCAAAGGTAACGCTATTGTTGCCTTTGTTTTTATTTTTTAAGTTCAATTTGCTGTGGCTAGATAATTTTTATCGCTGTTTTTTTATTCTTGGCTTGATTTCATCTCTCAGGCAAGTATAATGCGCAGGCTCACTGATTTAGTGGGGCTGATTTATCAGCTAATGCAGATTTTTTTATTGCATTAATATAATACTCCCGATTGGGGAGTTATATGCAGAACGATTACACTCTCTCATCAATCGAAATGGGTACGAGTAGTAATCATTTACGTTTATAAAAAATAGTTGGAGCTCTGGTCTCATGCAGAACCAAAGAATCCGTATCCGCCTGAAAGCTTTTGATCATCGTCTGATTGATCAATCAACTGCGGAAATCGTAGAGACTGCTAAGCGCACAGGTGCGCAAGTTCGTGGTCCAATCCCACTGCCGACTCGCAAAGAGCGTTTCACAGTGTTGATTTCTCCGCACGTTAATAAAGATGCGCGTGATCAGTATGAAATTCGCACTCACAAACGTCTGGTTGACATCGTTGAGCCAACCGAGAAAACCGTTGATGCTCTGATGCGTCTGGATCTGGCTGCCGGCGTAGACGTGCAGATCAGCCTAGGTTAATCAGGTCATCAAGCGATTGAGAGGTTGAAACAATGATTGGTTTAGTCGGTAAAAAAGTAGGAATGACTCGTATCTTCACTGAAGATGGCGTTTCAATCCCTGTAACCGTTGTCGAAATTGAAAACAACCGTGTTACTCAGGTCAAAGATCTAGAGAAAGACGGTTATCGTGCAATTCAGGTGACTACAGGTAGCAAAAAAGCGAACCGTGTACTGAAACCTGAAGCAGGTCATTTTGCTAAAGCTGGCGTTGAAGCTGGCCGCTTACTGCGTGAATTCCGTCTGAACGAAGGCGAAGAATACACTGTAGGTCAAAGCATTAGTGTAGAAATTTTCGCTGACGTTAAAAAAGTCGACGTTACTGGAACATCTAAAGGTAAAGGTTTTGCTGGTACTGTAAAGCGCTGGAACTTCCGTACTCAAGATGCTACCCACGGTAACTCCTTGTCTCACCGCGTTCCGGGTTCTATCGGTCAGAACCAGACTCCGGGTCGTGTATTTAAAGGCAAGAAAATGGCAGGTCAACTGGGTAACGAACAAGTTACCGTTCAGAGCCTGGAAGTAGTACGTGTTGACGCTGAGCGCAACCTGCTGCTGGTCAAAGGTGCTGTCCCAGGTGCAACTGGCAGTGACCTGATCGTTAAACCAGCTGTCAAGGCGTAACGTCGAGGAGATAGGAATGGAATTGGTAATGAAAGACGCGCAAGGCGCGCTGACTGTTTCCGAAACTACCTTCGGGCGTGACTTTAACGAAGCGCTTGTGCATCAAGTAGTCGTTGCATACGCTGCTGGTGCTCGTCAAGGTACTCGTGCTCAGAAAACTCGTGCTGAAGTTTCTGGTTCAGGCAAAAAGCCATGGCGCCAGAAAGGTACAGGTCGTGCACGTTCAGGTTCAATCAAGAGCCCAATTTGGCGCTCTGGTGGTGTTAGCTTCGCAGCTAAACCACAGGACCACAGTCAAAAAGTAAACAAAAAGATGTACCGCGGTGCTCTGAAGAGCATTCTGTCAGAACTGGTACGTCAAGATCGTCTGATCGTCGTAGAGAAGTTCTCTGTTGAAGCGCCTAAAACTAAGCTTTTAGCACAGAAACTGAAAGATATGGCTCTGGAAGATGTACTGATTGTCACAGCAGAAGTTGATGAGAATCTGTACTTAGCAGCACGTAACTTATACAAAGTAGACGTTCGTGATGCAGCAACAATCGATCCAGTTAGCTTAATCGCCTTCGACAAAGTCGTCATGACTGCTGACGCTGTGAAGCAAGTTGAGGAGATGCTGGCATGATCCGTGAAGAACGTCTGCTGAAAGTACTGCGCGCGCCGCATGTATCTGAAAAAGCTTCTATCGCGATGGAAAAATCAAACACCATCGTTCTCAAAGTTGCTAAAGACGCGACCAAAGCAGAGATTAAAGCAGCTGTACAAAAACTGTTTGAAGTCGAAGTTGAAAGTGTTAACACTCTGCTGATGAAAGGCAAAGTGAAACGTCACGGTCAGCGTATTGGTCGTCGTAGCGACTGGAAAAAAGCTTACGTCACCCTGAAGGAAGGCCAGAATCTGGACTTCGTCGGCGGCGCTGAGTAAGTCGGAGGAGTAAAGAACAATGGCAATTGTTAAATGTAAACCTACGTCTCCGGGCCGTCGCCACGTAGTTAAAGTGGTAAACCCAGAGCTGCATAAAGGGAAACCTTA
Organism: Proteus sp. G2609; assembly: GCF_963896135.1. Classification (NCBI taxonomy): domain Bacteria; kingdom Pseudomonadati; phylum Pseudomonadota; class Gammaproteobacteria; order Enterobacterales; family Morganellaceae; genus Proteus; species Proteus sp. G2609. The sequence continues at coordinate 4,503 of NZ_CAWQNB010000006.1, forward strand.
TGCGCCATTGCTGGAAAAGAACAGCAAATCCGGTGGTCGTAACAACAATGGTCGTATCACTACCCGTCATATCGGTGGTGGTCACAAACAGGCTTACCGTATTGTTGACTTTAAACGCAACAAAGATGGTATCCCTGCGACAGTAGAACGTCTGGAATATGATCCAAACCGTTCAGCTAACATCGCTTTAGTGCTGTATGCTGATGGTGAACGCCGCTACATCCTGGCTCCAAAAGGCCTGAAAGCGGGTGATAAAGTTCAATCTGGCGTTGATGCTGCTATCAAAACGGGTAACACCTTACCAATGCGTAATATCCCGGTTGGTTCTACCGTTCATAACGTAGAAATGAAACCAGGTAAAGGTGGTCAGTTAGCTCGTTCAGCTGGTACTTACGTTCAAATCGTTGCGCGTGATGGTGCTTATGTCACTATTCGTCTGCGTTCTGGTGAAATGCGTAAGATCCCTTCTGATTGCCGTGCAACTATCGGTGAAGTAGGTAACTCTGAGCACATGTTACGCGTTCTGGGTAAAGCTGGTGCAAGTCGCTGGCGTGGTATTCGTCCTACCGTTCGCGGTACTGCGATGAACCCAGTAGACCACCCACACGGTGGTGGTGAAGGTCGTAACTTTGGTAAACACCCAGTAACACCTTGGGGCGTTCAAACCAAAGGTAAGAAGACTCGTAAAAACAAACGCACTGAACACTTTATCGTTCATCGTCGTACTAAGAAATAATTAGAGGATAAGCCATGCCACGTTCTCTCAAGAAAGGTCCTTTTATTGACCTGCACTTGCTGAAGAAGGTAGAGAAAGCGGTGGAAAGCGGTGACAAAAAGCCTGTTAAGACTTGGTCCCGTCGTTCAACGATCTTTCCTAACATGATCGGTTTGACCATCGCTGTCCATAATGGTCGTCAGCATGTTCCAGTTTACGTTTCCGACGAAATGGTTGGTCACAAACTGGGTGAATTCGCGCCGACCCGTACTTATCGCGGTCATGCAGCCGATAAAAAGGCTAAGAAGAAATAAGGTAGGAGGAAGAGATGGAAACTATCGCTATACATCGCCACGCTCGTTCTTCTGCTCAGAAGGTTCGCCTGGTGGCAGACCTGATTCGCGGTAAGAAAGTGTCGCAAGCTCTGGAAACTCTGACCTATACCAACAAGAAAGCTGCTGGTTTAGTGAAGAAAGTACTCGAGTCTGCTATTGCTAATGCAGAACACAACGATGGCGCTGACATTGATGATCTGAAAGTAGCTAAGATCTTTGTTGACGAAGGTCCTTCTATGAAGCGCATTATGCCTCGTGCAAAAGGCCGTGCAGATCGTATTCTGAAGCGCACCAGCCACATCACTGTGGTTGTGTCCGATCGCTGAGACTCTGGAGACTAGCAATGGGTCAAAAAGTACATCCTAATGGTATCCGCCTTGGCATTGTCAAGCCTTGGAATTCCACATGGTATGCGGGTACCAATGAATTCGCTGACAACCTAGACAGCGATTTTAAAGTGCGCCAGTACTTAACTAAAGAACTGGCAAAAGCATCTGTATCTCGTATCGTTATCGAACGTCCTGCGAAAAGCATCCGTGTGACTATTCACACTGCTCGCCCAGGTATCGTTATCGGTAAAAAAGGTGAAGATGTAGAAAAACTGCGTAAAAACGTAGCGGATATCGCTGGCGTTCCTGCGCAAATTAATATCGCCGAAGTACGTAAACCTGAACTGGACGCAAAATTAGTTGCTGACAGCATCACTTCACAGCTGGAACGTCGTGTTATGTTCCGTCGTGCTATGAAGCGTGCGGTACAGAACGCAATGCGTTTAGGCGCTAAAGGTATTAAAGTGGAAGTAAGTGGTCGTTTAGGCGGCGCTGAAATCGCTCGTACTGAATGGTATCGTGAAGGTCGTGTACCTCTGCACACTCTGCGTGCAGATATCGACTACAATACCTCAGAAGCACATACTACTTATGGTGTGCTCGGCGTTAAGGTATGGATCTTCAAAGGTGAGATCCTGGGTGGTATGGCTGCGGTTGAACAGGCGGAAAAACCAGCCGCTCAACCTAAAAAGCAGCAGCGTAAAGGCCGCAAGTAAGGAGAGTCGCTGATGTTACAACCTAAGCGTACAAAATTCCGTAAAGTGCATAAAGGCCGCAACCGTGGCTTAGCTATAGGTACGGATGTAAGCTTCGGGACTTACGGTCTTAAAGCTGTGGGCCGTGGTCGTCTGACTGCACGTCAGATCGAAGCGGCACGTCGTGCAATGACCCGTGCAGTTAAGCGTCAGGGTAAAATCTGGATCCGTGTGTTCCCAGACAAACCAATCACTGAAAAGCCGCTCGAAGTCCGTATGGGTAAAGGTAAAGGTAACGTAGAGTATTGGGTTGCCTTGATCCAGCCAGGTAAAGTCCTGTATGAAATGGATGGTGTGCCTGAAGAAGTGGCCCGTGAAGCATTTCAGCTAGCGGCAGCAAAACTGCCTATCAAAACCACCTTTGTAACTAAGACGGTGATGTAATGAAAGCAAAAGAGCTGCGCGAAAAGAGCGTTGAAGAGCTGAACACTGAATTGCTGAACTTACTGCGTGAGCAGTTCAATCTGCGTATGCAGGCAGCAAGTGGTCAGTTACAACAGTCTCATCTGTTGAAACAAGTGCGTCGTAATATCGCACGCGTTAAGACTTTACTGACTGAGAAGGCGGGTGCGTAATGACCGATAAAATCCGTACTCTGCAAGGTCGTGTGGTAAGTGACAAAATGGAAAAATCTGTTGTTGTTGCTATCGATCGTATGGTGAAACATCCATTATATGGTAAATTCATCCGTCGTACGACTAAACTGCATGTACATGACGAGAACAACGAATGTGGCATGGGTGACGTAGTAGAAATTCGTCAAACACGTCCTATCTCTAAGACTAAGTCTTGGGCGTTAGTTCGCGTTGTAGAAAAAGCTGTTCTGTAATAAAATAGCCTTTTCGTACGAAATAAACGGCTCAAAACTGAACGAGCCGTTTATTTTTTCTGTCCATATCGAGAATGTGGTGTTATAATGCCGCTCCCTCGTATTATGGGATATTGAACGGCCTCTTCTAATGTGGAAGTGGCTCAGTAGTAGTTGACATTTAGCGGAGCACTAAAATGATCCAAGAACAGACTATGCTGAACGTGGCCGACAACTCCGGTGCACGTCGCGTAATGTGTATCAAGGTTCTAGGTGGCTCGCACCGTCGCTACGCAGATGTAGGTGACATCATCAAAATTACCATTAAAGAAGCAATTCCACGTGGTAAAGTTAAGAAAGGTGATGTACTGAAAGCGGTAGTGGTGCGCACCAAGAAGGGTGTTCGTCGCCCTGACGGTTCTGTCATTCGCTTCGATAGCAACGCTTGTGTATTGTTAAACAACAACAGCGAGCAAGTTATTGGTACGCGTATTTTTGGGCCGGTTACTCGTGAACTTCGTAACGAGAAGTTTATGAAAATAATCTCTCTGGCACCTGAAGTACTCTAAGGAGCAGGCAATGGCAGCGAAAATCCGTCGTGAAGACGAAGTTATCGTGCTAACTGGTAAAGATAAAGGTAAGCGCGGTAAAGTAAAACAGGTTCTTTCTTCTGGTAAAGTTATCGTTGAAGGTATCAATCTGGTTAAAAAACATCAGAAGCCAGTACCGGCTCTGAACCAACCAGGTGGCATCGTTGAAAAAGAAGCTGCAATTCAAGTTTCTAACGTTGCAATCTTCAATGCGGCAACCGGCAAGGCTGACCGTGTAGGTTTTAGATTCGAAGACGGCAAAAAAGTTCGTTTCTTCAAATCTAATAAAGAAACTATCAAGTAATTTGGAGTATACGATGGCGAAACTGCATGATTACTACAAAGACGAGGTAGTCCAAAAACTGATGTCTCAGTTTGGTTACCATTCTGTCATGCAAGTCCCTCGGGTCGAGAAGATCACCCTGAACATGGGTGTTGGTGAAGCAATTGCTGATAAAAAACTGCTGGATAATGCAGCAGCTGATTTAGCAGCAATCTCAGGTCAAAAACCTCTGATCACCAAAGCACGCAAATCTGTTGCAGGCTTCAAAATCCGCCAGGGCTATCCGATCGGCTGTAAAGTGACCCTGCGTGGCGAACGCATGTGGGAGTTCTTTGAACGTCTGATCTCTATTGCTGTACCACGTATCCGTGACTTCCGTGGTTTGTCCGCTAAATCATTCGATGGACGTGGTAACTACAGCATGGGCGTGCGTGAACAAATCATCTTCCCTGAAATCGATTACGATAAAGTGGATCGTGTTCGTGGTTTGGATATTACCATTACTACGACTGCGAAATCTGATGATGAAGGTCGCGCATTGTTAGCAGCGTTTAACTTCCCGTTCCGCAAGTAAGGCAGGGCATTCATGGCTAAGAAATCTATGAAAGCACGTGATGTAAAACGTGCGAATTTAGCTGAGAAATTCTTCGCAAAACGCGCAGAACTGAAAGCTATCGTTTCAGATGTAAACGTATCTGATGAAGATCGTTGGAATGCTGTTCTGAAACTGCAAACACTGCCACGTGATTCAAGTCCTTCACGTCAGCGTAACCGCTGCCGTCAAACTGGACGTCCGCACGGTTTCCTGCGGAAATTTGGCCTAAGCCGTATTAAAGTCCGTGAAGCCGCTATGCGCGGTGAAATCCCGGGCCTTAGAAAGGCTAGCTGGTAATCACCCTAATTGAATCACGGGAGTAAAGACAGATGAGCATGCAAGATCCCATCGCGGATATGCTGACCCGTATCCGTAACGGTCAGGCCGCGAATAAAGTTGCGGTCACAATGCCTTCCTCCAAGCTGAAAGTGGCGATTGCCAACGTGCTTAAGGAAGAAGGTTATATCGAAGATTTTAAAATTGAAGGCGACACTAAGCCAGAATTGGAAATCACTTTAAAATATTTCCAAGGTAAGGCTGTAGTAGAAAGCATTCAGCGCGTAAGCCGTCCAAGTCTGCGCATCTATAAAAGAAAAGATGAGCTGCCACAAGTTATGGCAGGACTGGGCATCGCTGTTGTTTCTACCTCAAAAGGTGTTATGACTGATCGTGCAGCTCGCCAAGCAGGTCTTGGTGGCGAGATTATCTGCTACGTAGCTTAATTCGGGAGGAAAGAATGTCTCGTGTGGCAAAAGCACCCGTCGTCATTCCTGCCGGCGTAGAGGTTAAACTCAACGGTCAGGTAATTACGATTAAGGGTAAAAACGGCGAGCTTACTCGTACTATCCATAATGCAGTTGAAATTCAACATGCTGACAACCAACTAACTTTCGCACCACGCGATGGTTATGCTGATGCATGGGCACAAGCGGGTACTACTCGTTCACTGCTAAATGCAATGGTTGTAGGTGTTACCGAAGGCTTCACTAAGAAACTGCAACTGGTAGGTGTAGGTTATCGTGCGTCTGTTAAGGGCAACACAGTTAACTTATCAGTAGGTTATTCACATCCAGTGGAACACCAACTGCCAGCAGGCATCACTGCTGAATGTCCAACACAAACTGAAATCCTACTGAAAGGTGCGGATAAGCAAGTGATTGGTCAAGTAGCAGCTGAACTGCGTGCTTACCGTCGCCCTGAACCTTATAAAGGTAAAGGTATTCGTTACGCCGACGAAGTTGTGCGTATCAAAGAGGCTAAGAAGAAGTAAGGTAACACTATGGATAAGAAAGCAGCTCGTATCCGTCGTGCGACCCGCGCACGCCGTAAGCTCCAGGAACTGGGTGCGACTCGCCTGGTGGTACATCGTACCCCTCGCCATATTTATGCGCAGGTTATTGCACCAAACGGTTCTGAAACTTTGGTGGCCGCTTCTACTACAGAAAAAGCTATCATTGAGCAACTGAAAAACACTGGAAACAAAGAAGCAGCAGCAGTAGTTGGTAAAATTGTTGCTGAACGCGCTCTGGAAAAAGGTATCAAATCAGTATCATTTGACCGTTCCGGTTTCCAATATCATGGTCGAGTCCAGGCACTGGCAGATGCTGCCCGTGAAGCTGGCCTTCAGTTCTAAGGTAGGAGTGTAAGATGGCTCACATCGAGAAACAAGCTGGCGAACTGCAGGAAAAGCTGATCGCGGTAAACCGCGTATCGAAAACCGTTAAAGGTGGTCGTATCTTTAGCTTCACCGCTCTTACAGTAGTTGGTGATGGTAATGGCCGCGTTGGTTTTGGATATGGCAAAGCTCGCGAAGTTCCGGCAGCAATCCAGAAAGCGATGGAAAAAGCCCGTCGCAATATGAAAACCGTCGCTTTAAACAACGGTACTCTGTTCCACCCTATTAAAGGTACTCATACAGGTTCTCGCGTATTTATGCAGCCTGCTCATGAAGGTACTGGTATCATCGCAGGTGGTGCAATGCGTGCAGTTCTAGAAGTGGCTGGCGTTCGTAACGTACTGGCTAAAACCTATGGTTCCACGAATCCGATTAACGTCGTTCGTGCAACACTGGACGCTTTAGATAGCATGAAGTCTCCAGAAATGGTCGCAGCTAAGCGTGGTAAATCCGTTGAAGAAATTCTGGGGTAATGACCATGGCTAAGACTATTAAAATTACTCAAACACGCAGTTTAATCGGCCGTCTGCCTAAACATAAGGCAACTATGGCTGGTTTAGGTCTGCGTCGCATCGGTCACACTGTAGAACGCGAAGATACACCAGCAGTTCGCGGTATGATCAACTTGGTTTCCTATATGGTTAAAGTTGAGGAGTAAGAGATGCGTTTAAATACTCTGTCTCCGGCTGAAGGTGCCAAGCATGCGCCTAAACGTGTAGGTCGTGGTATCGGTTCTGGCCTAGGTAAAACTGGCGGCCGTGGTCACAAAGGTCAGAAATCTCGTTCTGGCGGTGGCGTACGTCGTGGTTTTGAAGGTGGTCAGATGCCTTTATACCGTCGTTTACCAAAATTTGGTTTTACTTCACGTAAATCATTCGTGACTGCGGAAATCCGTCTGTCTGATTTGGCTTATGTTGAAGGCGATGTAATCGATCTGAATGCACTGAAAGCCGCAAACGTTGTTGGCCCACAGATTGAATTTGCAAAATTAATTCTGTCTGGCGAGGTTAACCGTGCAGTGACTATTCGTGGTCTGCGTGTTACCAAAGGTGCCCGTGCAGCAATCGAATCAGCTGGCGGTAAAATTGAGGAATAAGTGACAGATGGCTAAACAACCAGGGTTAGATTTTCAGAGTGCTAAAGGTGGTATAGGTGAACTAAAACGCAGATTACTGTTTGTTCTTGGTGCACTAATTGTCTTTAGGATTGGCTCTTTTATTCCTATCCCTGGTATTGATGCCACTGTGCTTGCCAAATTGCTCGATCAGCAAAAAGGCACCATCATTGAAATGTTTAACATGTTCTCTGGTGGTGCTCTTAGCCGTGCTTCTATCTTTGCGCTGGGTATCATGCCTTATATTTCGGCATCGATTATTATCCAACTATTATCAGTGGTTAACCCTCGGTTAGCGGAGATTAAGAAGGAAGGGGAGGCCGGTCGTCGTAAGATCAGCCAATATACCCGTTATGGTACTTTGGTGCTGGCGATATTCCAATCTATTGGTATCGCAACAGGCTTACCGAATATGCCAGGAATGCAAGGTCTGGTTATTAATCCAGGCTTACCATTCTATATTACGGCTGTTGTGAGCTTAGTCACAGGGACAATGTTCCTGATGTGGTTAGGTGAGCAAATCACTGAACGTGGTATTGGTAACGGTATCTCAATCATTATCTTTGCAGGTATCGTTGCAGGTCTTCCACCTGCCATTGGTCAAACCATCGAGCAGGCGCGGCAAGGCGAACTGCACTTCCTCCTGTTATTGTTGGTTGCAGTATTGGTGTTCGCGGTAACTTTCTTTGTTGTTTTTGTAGAAAGAGGACAACGTCGTATCGTTGTTAACTATGCAAAACGTCAACAAGGGCGTAGAATATACGCGGCACAAAGTACACATCTACCACTTAAGGTAAATATGGCGGGTGTAATACCGGCAATTTTTGCTTCAAGTATTATTCTGTTTCCTGGTACAATAACCTCTTGGTTTGGCGATGGTACAGGATGGGGTTGGCTGACGACAATTTCTTTAAATTTACAGCCTGGTCAACCTATTTATGTGTTACTATACGCTGCTGCAATCATCTTCTTCTGTTTCTTCTATACGGCGTTGGTTTTCAACCCAAGAGAAACGGCAGATAACCTGAAGAAGTCCGGTGCATTTGTACCAGGAATTCGCCCGGGAGAGCAGACGGCTAAATATATAGATAAAGTGATGACACGTTTAACCTTAATCGGTGCCCTGTACATTACCTTTATCTGTCTCATCCCGGAGTTCATGCGTGACGCAATGAAAGTACCTTTCTATTTTGGTGGTACTTCCCTCTTAATCGTGGTTGTGGTCATCATGGATTTTATGGCTCAAGTGCAAACTCTCCTGATGTCAAGTCAGTATGAGTCTGCATTGAAAAAAGCAAACCTTAAAGGCTAATTACCGATAAGATGGGTTTGTTTTAGAAGTTACGGAGAGTAAAAATGAAAGTTCGTGCTTCCGTCAAGAAAATGTGCCGTAACTGCAAAATCGTTAGACGTCACGGCCACGTGCGTGTAATTTGCAGTGTTGACCCTAAGCATAAACAGCGTCAAGGCTAAATTATTGCATTTTTTTCTTGCAAAGTTCGGTTGAGCTGGCTAAATTAGCCAGCCCAATCATTTATAATCATACAGTATTGTTTGAGTATCCTGAAAACGGGCTTTTCAGAATAGTACTGTATAAAGTTAATTTAGGAGTGCATAGTGGCCCGTATAGCAGGCATTAACATTCCTGATCATAAACATACCGTAATCGCTTTAACATCGATTTACGGCATTGGTAAAACTCGTTCACAGGCTATCTGTGAAGCAACGGGTATTGCTGAAAATGTTAAGATCAGTGAGCTGTCTGAAGAGCAAATCGACAAGCTGCGTGACGAAGTTGCCAAATACGTTGTAGAAGGTGATCTACGTCGTGAAGTTACCCTGAGCATCAAACGTCTGATGGATCTTGGTACTTACCGTGGTTTACGTCATCGTCGTGGTCTACCAGTTCGCGGTCAGCGTACTAAGACTAACGCACGTACCCGTAAGGGTCCGCGTAAGCCGATCAAGAAATAATCGGGGTATTTGAACAATGGCAAAAGCACCTATTCGTGCACGTAAGCGTGTAAGAAAACAAGTCTCTGACGGTGTGGCTCATATCCATGCTTCTTTCAACAACACAATCGTTACTATTACAGACCGTCAAGGTAACGCGTTGGGTTGGGCTACTGCCGGTGGTTCCGGTTTCCGTGGTTCTCGTAAATCTACTCCGTTTGCGGCTCAGGTTGCAGCAGAACGTTGCGCTGAAGCTGTTAAAGAGTACGGAATTAAGAACTTGGAAGTTATGGTAAAAGGACCTGGTCCTGGTCGTGAGTCAACTATCCGTGCATTAAACGCGGCTGGTTTCCGCATCACTAATATTACTGATGTGACTCCGATTCCTCATAACGGTTGTCGTCCACCGAAAAAACGTCGCGTTTAATAACGGTTTCGTTTTTAGGATAGTTGGAGAAAGAAAATGGCAAGATATTTGGGTCCTAAGCTCAAGCTGAGCCGTCGCGAAGGTACAGATTTATTTCTGAAATCTGGCGTTCGGGCGATTGACACCAAGTGTAAACTGGAACAAGCACCAGGTCAGCACGGCGCACGTAAACCGCGTCTGTCTGATTACGGTGTTCAGTTACGTGAAAAACAAAAAGTACGTCGTATTTACGGTGTTCTAGAGCGTCAATTCCGTAACTACTACAAAGAAGCAACACGTCTGAAAGGCAACACAGGTGAGAACTTACTTACTCTGTTAGAAGGTCGTCTGGATAACGTTGTTTATCGTATGGGCTTTGGCGCAACTCGCGCAGAAGCACGTCAGATGGTTAGCCACAAAGCAATCATGGTAAATGGTCGCGTGGTTAATATTGCTTCTTATCAGGTTTCCCCGAATGACGTAGTCAGCGTTCGTGAAAAATCGAAAAAACAGTCTCGTATTAAGGCTGCTTTAGAGCTGGCTGAACAGCGTGAAAAGCCAACATGGCTGGAAGTTGATGCTGCTAAGATGGAAGGTGTGTTCAAACGTATTCCTGAACGTACTGACTTGTCTGCGGACATTAACGAGCACCTGATCGTCGAGCTTTACTCCAAGTAAGGCTTAGCACCAAAGAGAGGACACAATGCAGGGTTCTGTGACAGAGTTTCTAAAACCGCGCCTGGTTGATATCGAGCAAGTGAGTTCGACGCACGCCAAGGTGACCCTTGAGCCATTAGAGCGAGGCTTCGGCCACACTCTAGGTAACGCACTGCGCCGTATTCTGCTTTCGTCTATGCCGGGTTGTGCGGTAACAGAGGTTGAGATTGATGGTGTACTGCATGAGTACAGCACCAAAGAAGGTGTTCAGGAAGATATCCTAGAAATACTGCTCAACCTTAAGGGGTTGGCGGTAAAAGTTCATGGTAAAGATGAAGTAATTCTTACTTTGAGCAAATCTGGCATTGGCCCTGTTATTGCAGCCGATATCATCCATGACGGTGATGTCGAAATCGTCAAGCCGCAGCACGTTATCTGCCACCTTACAGACGAAAACGCATCTATTAATATGCGTATCAAAGTTCAGCGTGGTCGTGGTTATGTGCCGGCTTCTGCCCGAATTCATTCGGAAGAAGATGAGCGCCCTATCGGTCGTTTACTAGTAGATGCGTGTTATAGCCCAGTTGAGCGAATCGCTTATACTGTGGAAGCAGCGCGTGTTGAACAACGTACCGACTTGGATAAGCTGGTAATCGAGATGGAGACTAACGGTACTATCGATCCAGAAGAATCGATTCGCCGTGCAGCGACTATCCTGGCTGAACAGCTTGAAGCTTTTGTTGACTTACGTGATGTTCGTCAGCCTGAAGTTAAAGAAGAGAAGCCAGAGTTCGATCCGATCCTGCTGCGCCCAGTTGACGATCTTGAATTGACTGTCCGCTCTGCTAACTGTCTGAAGGCAGAAGCAATCCACTACATCGGTGATCTGGTACAGCGTACTGAAGTTGAATTACTTAAGACGCCTAACCTTGGTAAGAAATCTCTTACTGAGATTAAAGACGTACTGGCGTCGCGTGGTTTATCTCTGGGCATGCGCCTTGAGAATTGGCCACCTGCAAGTATCGCTGATGAATAAGATCACAGGTTAAGGTTTTACTGAGAAGGATAAGGTCATGCGCCATCGTAAGAGTGGTCGTCAATTGAACCGCAACAGCAGCCATCGTCAGGCTATGTTTCGCAACATGGCAGGTTCTTTAGTTCGTCATGAAATCATCAAGACAACTTTGCCTAAAGCGAAAGAACTGCGTCGCGTCGTTGAGCCGCTGATTACTCTTGCCAAGACCGACAGCGTAGCTAATCGTCGTCTGGCATTCGCCCGTACTCGTGACAACGAAGTCGTGGCAAAACTGTTTACAGTATTAGGTCCGCGTTTTGCGAGCCGTGCAGGTGGTTACACTCGTATTCTGAAGTGTGGCTTCCGTGCTGGTGACAATGCTCCAATGGCTTACATTGAGCTTGTTGACCGTGCTGATTCTGAAACAGAAGCAGCTGCTGAATAATAAAATTATTATTTAGCGAAGCGAATAAAAAGACCGGATTTTTTAATCCGGTTTTTTTATTGCTATAGATTAGCAATAAATTTAAATCTATTGGTCCCTCCCTTTAATGACTCGCTACTTCTTTATTTATGTGGGTGTTATATATTTACTTCTGAATATGCTGCTATTGTGCGAAAGTAAGTATTAAGTATCGCACTATATTTCAATTCTATTTTTTTGGTTATTTGTTATGCTTACTTATCATTAGTTTGAGGAGTGATCAATGTATCGCATCGGCCAAATTGCAAAATTAGCGAATGTTACAACAGACACTATCCGTTTTTATGAAAAACAAGGATTGATGGAACATGATAGACGGACAGAAGGTGGCTATCGTCTGTATACAGAACAAGATTTGCAAAGATTACGCTTTATTCGTTATGCCAAAGAGTTAGGCTTTACTCTGGATGCTATTACTGAGTTACTTTCAATTAGAGTCGATCCTGCGCATCATACTTGTGTAGAATCAAAACATATTGTTGATGCTAGGCTAGCAGAAGTTGAGGCTCGTCTAAAAGAAATGGAAAAGATGCGTGATTCTTTAAAAATGTTAAGCAATGCTTGCTGTGGAACCGCTCATGAAAGTACATATTGTTCAATTCTAGAAATACTTGAATCTGGAGCGACAAAGCAATAATATCTGCACTGAAGATTGCTGTTCTATGCTTTATGTTCTTTAATAATTTAAGAGGTTTTTATGTCTAGCAAATATCAGCACCAAAAAGGTGTGATCAAAGATAATGCGTTAGCTGCACTTGTTCATGATCCTTTATTTAGACAACGGGTAGAAAAAAATAAGAAAGGCAAAGGCAGCTATATGAGAAAGGCAAAACATAATAAGAAAGGTAACTGGGAGGCCAGTGATAACAAATATTTTCAATTGTTATCACTGGCCTTTTAGTTTTTATTTTTGCTGATTTTTTAATAGATCACGGATTTCTGTTAATAAAGTTTCTTCTGCTGAAGGTGCAGGTGGTGCTTTAGGTTGTTCTTCTTCTTGTCTGCGCATCTTATTAATTAATTTAATCGCACAGAAAATAGCAAACGCGACAATGGCAAAATCAAAAACAGTTTGTATAAAGGCACCATAGTTTAAGATAACGGCAGGTATATCCCCATGAGCTTCTCTTAGTACTAAACTAAATTGTTTAAAATCGATCCCTCCAATGAGTAAGCCTAATGGAGGCATAATCACATCAGCTACTAAGGACGAAACAATTTTTCCGAATGCGGCACCAATGATGACACCGACTGCCATGTCAACAACATTGCCTTTCATTGCAAATTCACGAAACTCTTTGAAAAAAGCCATAACCACCCCTTATTAGTATGGATCTAGATATAAAAATATGTGTTTAGATAATAATAATAGATCAGTATTAGTAACAATCACTACTATTCTTATTTCTACACTAGAGTTATAAGAAAAATGGACTAGGTTGGAACAGTTTTTCTACTTCAGGAACATATTTTTTATCTGTAATAAACATGATCACATGGTCACCTTGTTCTATTGAGTGACTTGCATTGGCAATAATGACATCTTCATTGCGGACAATGGCGCCGATAATTGTGCCTGGCGGAAGTTTGATATCTTGAATACGTCTACCGACAACTTTTGAGGTATTTTCATCACCATGCGCAATGGCTTCAATAGCTTCAGCAACACCTCGACGTAATGAGGATACACTGACAATATCTGCTTTGCGAACATGACCTAATAGTGCTGAAATAGTGGCTTGTTGCGGAGAGATGGCAATATCAATGACTCCACCTTGGACTAAATCAACATAAGCACTGCGTTGAATAAGTACCATGGCTTTTTTTGCCCCCATACGTTTTGCGAGCATTGCGGACATGATATTTGCTTCATCATCATTAGTGAGTGCAATAAAGACATCGATTTGCTCAATATGCTCTTCAGCAAGTAGCTCTTGATCAGATGCATCACCATAAAACACGATAGTATCATGGAGGAGCTCTGCTAACTCGGTAGCACGTTGTTGATTATGCTCAATCAGCTTAACGCTATAATCTTTTTCTAATCTTGCCGCTAATCCTGCTCCAACGTTTCCGCCACCAACAATCATAATGCGTTTATAAGGTTTTTCTAATCGTTGTAGCTCACTCATTACTGCGCGAATATGTTGTGATGCCACCACGAAAAAGACCTCATCACCCGCTTCAATAATGGTCGATCCTTGAGGGCGAATAGGTCTATCTTGGCGAAAGATAGCCGCAACACGAGTATCAATATGTGGCATATGATCACGTAGAGTGGATAGTGCATTACCCACAAGAGATCCACCATAGTAGGCTTTTACTGCCACGATACTGACTTGACCTTCAGCAAAGTTTACTACCTGTAGGGCACCGGGGTATTGAATTAGTTTATAGATATAATCTATAACGAGGTGTTCAGGGGAGATGAGGTAATCAATAGGAATTGCTTCTGGTAAAAAAAGTTTATCTGCTTCACGAACAAATTCAGAGGCTCGGATACGAGCAACTTTATTGGGAGTATTAAATAAAGTATAGGCGACTTGGCATGCTATCATATTTGTTTCGTCAGAATTTGTGACGGCAACTAGCATATCCGCATCTTCAGCCCCCGCTTCTCTTAAGACTCTCGGATGAGATCCATGACCATTTACAACTCTTAAATCAAATTTATCTTGAAGTTGACGTAAACGGGTAGCATCAGTATCGACAACAGTAATATCGTTATTCTCACCGACAAGATTTTCAGCGAGAGTGCCACCCACTTGACCTGCGCCTAAGATAATAATTTTCATCGTCAGTTCTCAGAATATTCGATTAACAAATAAAAGATCAATGTCTGTTCACATCGATCTTGTGTTGGAATAGTAGCTTCTTTTAGATCTGATATCATCTTTTATCAGAAGATCATTTTTTGTTGATCAGCGCATAAAAGAAGCCATCACCGCTATATTGCTCCGGTAAGCATTGATGCTGATAGTCACATTGAGCATCTTGCATTGACGATAAGAAGGCTGCAATTTGTTGGCTATTTTCTTCAGGTAAAATAGAACAAGTAGCATAAACTAATGTGCCGCCTGATTTTAGGTATGGCCATATAGCATGTAATATTTCTTTTTGAATTTGCGCTAACTGAGCTATGTCTTCATTACGACGTAGCCATTTGATATCTGGATGGCGACGTATAACGCCAGTTGCTGAGCAAGGAGCATCAAGTAAGATCCTGTCAAATTGCATATTTGCACACCATTGCTCTGGATAACGTCCATCACCACTTTTGACTGTGGCATGTAGTTTTAAGCGGTTTAGATTTTCTTTAACTCTGGCTAAACGTTGCTCATCTATATCAATGGCGAGAACATGCGCTTTAGGGGCTATTTCTAAGATATGGGTTGTTTTTCCCCCAGGGGCTGCACATAAATCAAGAATTTGTTCGTTATTTTGTGGCGCTAATAATTCTGCACAACGCTGAGCGCTGCGGTCTTGAACAGTGACCCAGCCCTCATTAAACCCTGGTAACAGGTGAACATTACAAGGTGTTTCTAAACGAATAGCATTGGGGTGGTGCTCATCGGAGAACGCGCTGATCCCTTCTTTTTCAAGCAGCGCTAAGTACTGTTCACGTGAATGATGTATTTGATTTACCCGTAACCACATTGGTGGCTTTTGGTTATTTCCTTCAATAATACTTTCCCATAGCTCAGGGTAGGCATTTTTTATTCGTGTGAGTAACCAAGAAGGGTGCAAATAACGACTATCATTATTTTGGAAACGTTCCATTAATACATCTTGTTGACGCTGAAATTGGCGTAATACACCGTTAATTAACCCTTTTAATTGTGGTTTTTTCAGTGCGATCGCACCATTAACAGTTTCAGCGAGTGCTGCATGGGCAGGAACTCGAGTATAAAGGAGCTGATATAAACCGACCATAATGAGGTAATGTAAAATTCGTTGTTTACCTTTCAGTGGTTTATCCATTAGTTGTTGGATGATCCATTCTAGCTGGGGCAAGGTACGTAAGGTACCAAAGCAGAGCTCTTGCAAGAGTGCTTTGTCTTTATCTGAAATATTTTTTTGTAATTCAGGGATCACCGAACTTAATGATAAGCCTTGATCTAAAACTTGAGCTATTGCCTTTGCTGCAATACTGCGTAAGTTGTATGACGTTTTCATAGTGAATTAGCGTTTATATATTGGCCGCCAGAGAAGAATAATATTGGCGTAAAAAAAAGATCCCCTTGAAATATTGTTATTTCAAGGGGTAGTATCATTATTGAATGATTTTCCCAGGGGTAAACCAATCTCGTTTGGAATTTAGGAAATCGGCTGATGCCATAGGTTTTTTACCTGATGGTTGAAGCTTGGTGATATTTAAAATGCCTTCACCTGTTACGATATAAATGCCTGTTTTATCTGCTTTCAATAATGTACCTGGTATTTGATTGGTATTATCCGACGCGATAACTTGCGCTTCCCATACTTTCACCGGCTGATCATCGAGCATAAAAAAGCTCATAGGCCATGGATTAAACGCTCTAATACAACGTTCTATCTGTTGTGCAGATAACGACCAATTAATTTTTGCTTCTTCCTTTGATAGCTTTTCTGCGTAATTCGCTAGGCTATCATCTTGTTTTTCTGCTTTTAACTCACCGCTAATGATAAGATCTAATGTATTAATTAGTGCTTTAGGCCCCAGCTCTGCTAATTTAGCATAAAGAGAAGCACTCGTGTCTTGATGAGTAATTGGGCATGATGCTTTATAAAGCATATCGCCAGTATCTAAACCAACATCCATTTGCATAATGGTGACGCCAGTTTCTGTATCGCCCGCCCATAAGGCACGTTGGATAGGTGCAGCACCTCGCCATTTAGGTAGAAGAGAGCCATGGACGTTTAAGCAACCTAAACGAGGAATATCAAGTACTGCTTTGGGTAAAATCATACCATAAGCAACAACAATCATAACGTCAGGTTGTAGTGCTTTGATCCACTCATGATTCTCTTCTGGTTTTAACGATGTCGGTTGATAAACAGGAATGTTATTAGTTAATGCCAGTTCTTTCACTGGGTTAATAGTCAGTTTCTTACCTCTTCCTGCGGGTTTATCTGGTGGCGTTAATACCCCAACAATATGATGTTGAGTTGATAACAGAGCAGCTAAATGTCGGGCTGCAAAGTCGGGTGTTCCCGCAAAGATAATACGTAATGAATCAGACACGTTTTTTTCCTGTTACAAGTAAATCTCTATTGTCCCGCTTTTGCTCTTCTCTTATCGAGCTTTTCAACTTTCTGGCGGATACGTTGGCGTTTTAATGGAGATAAATAATCCACAAATAATTTGCCAACTAAATGATCCATCTCATGTTGAATACAAATAGCGAGTAAGTCATCAGCTTCTAATTCAAAAGGTTGTCCGTTGTAATCAAGCGCTTTTACTTTTACGCGCTCTGCACGAGGCACAAATGCGCGTTGTTCAGGTATTGATAAACAACCTTCCTCTATTCCGGTATCACCTTCCTGATCAAGAAGTTCTGGATTAATGAGTACCAGTTTTTGATCTCGTGTTTCAGAGATATCAATGACGATGATGCGCTGGTGGATATCCACCTGTGTCGCAGCTAAACCGATACCTTCTTCCAAATACATTGTTTCAAACATATCATCGACAATTTTTTGAATTTCGGCATCAACTTTTTCGACTGGCTTTGCAATGGTGCGAAGGCGCTCGTCTGGATAATGTAATACGTGTAATACTGCCATAATTTATTTGGACTGTTTCTAAAATGTGAATGAGAATTAACGTCTATTCTAGACATTTATTGTCTGGATTGACAGTATTTGCTGAGTTTAGCACTCACCTTGTATGTTAAAAAATAACACTAGGATAATGCATGGATGCCAGAGAAATATGGATAAGACTTAATGTTGTTTCAAGATTGCCAGTAAATAAAGCGATTAAGGTGGTGGAATACTTACAATCATTGGCGCAACTAAATCGTAAAGTGTTACTAGAATGTGGCCTATCAGAACAACAAAGTCACCAATTTATGAGGCTTCAGGCAAATTGTGTCAAAAGTACATTAAAGTGGCTAGATAAAAATGAATCATCACTCTTAACAATTTCTGATTCAGATTATCCTTTGCTATTAAAACAAATATCTTCTCCACCTCTTTTGCTTTTTGTTGCAGGTAATAAAGAGCATTTAAAAAGCACACAAATTGCATTAATTGGTAGTAGAGATGCTACACAGTATGGAACTAAGTGGGCGACTTATTTTGCACAACAGCTCGTGAAAAATAAATTCACAATTACAAGCGGGTTGGCGCAAGGGATTGATGGTGTTGGACATCGTAGTGCTTTAAAACATCATGGCGTCACTATTGCTGTATTAGGGAGTGGTTTAGAACAAATTTACCCATCATTTCATCGTCGACTAGCAGAGCAAATCAAAGAGTCGGGTGTTCTTGTTTCAGAGCATCTCCCGATGGCACCACCTTTAGCTCGTCATTTCCCGCAAAGGAATAGAATTATTAGTGGATTGAGTTCAGCTCTCTTAATTGTAGAAGCTGGCATAAAAAGTGGATCTTTAATCACTGCCAATTATGCTCTACAACAAGGCAAAGAATTGTTTGTGTTACCCGGACTACTCGGTGATTCACATTTTGAAGGAAATCATCAGTTGCTAAAACAGGGGGCGAATTTAGCCTCTTCGCCAGATGATATTATGGAATATTTAAATAGCTCTTGGCAGTGGTTAATCTTTAATCATAATGATGATTTACAGGACGAGCATATCGCAGAGGTTGGCTCAGCTGCCAATAAAAAAGAGTCCAGCAATATGCCATTAGAAATTGAAAAACTTACACCCACTCAACAGCAATCAATAAATTTGATATTGCCTTTGTTAGGTTTTGATAAAGCTATCCCGATTGATATTATTGCGAATAAGAGCGGTTTATCCACATCAGATTTAGCTCCTCTTTTATTAGAGCTTGAGCTTATCGAAAAAGTCGCTATTGTGGCGGGTGGCTATATTCGATTGGAATAAGTGTTATGAGGTAAGACAATGGCAAAAATAATGCCGTTTACGCATCCATCTGAGCAAGAAAAATGTCCTGAATGTGGCAGTGATTTAATTATAAGAAATGGTGGCCATGGCCCTTTTCTAGGATGTTCTGCTTATCCTAATTGCCATTATATTAAGGCGTTGAAATCTCAAGGCGATGGACAGGTTATTAAAGTATTAGAAGGACAGCCTTGCCAATGTTGTGGCGCAGATTTAGCTTTACGACAAGGTAAGTTTGGCATGTTTATAGGCTGTAGCAATTATCCTGCTTGTGAGCATATAGAACAAATTGATAAACCTGATGAGACTGTGATTCATTGTCCTCAGTGCGAGAAGGGCAAATTATTACAGCGTAAGTCTCGGTTTGGTAAAATATTTTATGCTTGTAACCAATATCCTGAATGTCAATTTGTACTAAATAACAAACCGATTAATGGTGAGTGCGAATATTGTCATTATCCATTATTGATGGAAAAGAGGTCTTCTCAAGGAGTAAGATTAGTGTGCGCCAGCAAATTGTGTGGCAAGCAACAAACAAAAAGAGAAGAACATGAATAACGAAGTATCACCTGTAAATAATACAATTATAGAAGCACTGCAAAATAATCAAGTTATTGCCTATCCAACAGAAGCTGTGTTTGGTGTCGGTTGTGATCCTGATAGTGAAAGCGCGGTAATGGCATTACTTGAGTTAAAACAGAGAGCCATTGAGAAAGGGCTTATTTTAATTGCTGATAACTATGAACAATTAAAACCTTATATTGATGATAACGCATTGACTCAAGAACAGCGGGAGCGGATGTTTGCCTCTTGGCCAGGCCCAATCACTTGGGTTATTCCAGCTAAGTCAACAACGCCAAAATGGCTAACAGGGCGGTTTTCTTCCTTAGCTGTAAGGGTTACGGATCACCCTATTGTGAAAGCATTATGTGTGGCTTATGGCAAACCATTAGTATCAACCAGCGCAAATTTAAGCGGACTTCCTCCATGTCGTAGTGTTGAAGAAGTACAAGAGCAGTTTCGTAATCGAATTGCTATTGTAAATGGCGAGGTTGGTGGCAGAAAAAATCCTTCTGAAATTAGAGATGCACTCACAGGTGAGCTATATCGACAAGGATAATGATGCTATGGAAAAATATGTAGTGATGGGCAATCCCATTGAACATAGTCAATCTCCTTTTATTCATCAGCTTTTTTCGAAACAGTCAGGGATTGATTATGAATATGGGCGTTTACTGGTTCCATTAGGCGAATTTGATAAATTAGCAACGCAATTTTTTTCTCAAGGTGGACGTGGAGCTAATGTTACCGTTCCTTTTAAGGAAGATGCTTTTCGCTTTGTGGATAAATTAACACAAAGAGCACAAGCCTGTGGTGCTGTTAATACTATTTTAAAATTAGATGACGGCACGTTATTAGGTGATAATACTGATGGTCAGGGCTTAATTCTTGATTTAGCTAGGTTGGATTTTATTATCCCCGGAAAAATATTATCGGTTCTTGTTATTGGGGCTGGTGGTGCTACACGAGGGATATTATTACCATTATTAAATTATAATTGTGATATTACTTTGACTAATCGCACTGTTGAAAAAGCACAACAATTAGCACAAGAATTTAGCCAATTTGGTACAATTAGAGCTAGTGCTCCACAAAATGTTACAGATAAACATTATGATCTAATTATTAACGCCTCTTCATCTAGTATGACGGACGATATTCCACCTATACCTGATAGTGCTTATGGTTTTAAAACTGCTTGTTATGATTTGTATTATAAGGCAGGTATGACTTCTTTTTTATACCATGCATTAAAAAATGGTAGTACACGCTTATCTGATGGCCTAGGTATGCTGGTAGGGCAAGCCGCTTATGCCGTTGAGTTATGGTATGAGCGAGTACCTGATATTAATCCAACAATAAATATTTTAAGAGAAAATTTGAATAAATGAATCAATCCATTCAATTTCCTGATCGTGAGCAGTGGCTTGAAGATCAAAAATACGTTCTTTTCCCTATCATGGTCAATGGAATGTTATTTGATTGCCAAATCACTGAACAAGAGCTAAAGGCACGCTTTGGTGATAATAGTAATGGTCTTTGTTTGTTTAAACAGCATCGATGGGAAATTGAAGAAGAATTTGAAGAGTTGGCTAAGCTGTATGAAGTGTCAACTCTTCATCCATTTTACTGTTTATCAATGGCGGAATGAGCCGTTGATAAATAGTCGTTCTTCCACTTTACGTAATTATTAGCAGAGTAGATAAAGTGTTGTATTTCTGCGGGCGTGAGTGGGCGGATCTTTTTTACTGGGCTACCTAAATAAAGAAAACCACTTTCTAGTCGTTTACCAGGTGGTACTAGGCTTCCTGCGCCGATCAAGACATTATCTTCAATAATTGCACCATCAAGTAAGATTGATCCCATGCCGACTAATACTCGGTTTCCGATTGTACACCCATGTAACATTGCTTTGTGTCCAACAGTCACATCATCACCGATGATGAGAGGAAAACCATTAGGGGTATTTTCTGATGCATGTGTAACATGTAGCACTGAGCCATCTTGAATATTAGTCCTTGCTCCTACACTGACATAGTTAACATCACCGCGGATCACAACCATTGGCCAAATGCTGACATCTTCACTAAGGCGTACATCACCAATAACAGTGGCTGTTACGTCAATATAAACATCTTTAGCAATGGAAGGTGATAAGTGTAAGTAACTTCTAATAGTGGAATGGCTCATAATTGACCTCATACGAATATTGTGTCGGTACTTTGCTGTAATTGTAATATAGAAAAGCATAGCAGTGAGCAGGTATATCTGACGAGAGAATAATCCAGAGTATTATTTTTAACTGAAATAAATAGCGATGATAATAAAAGTAAGTGGATCGATGATGATCGATAGAAGATAACGAATAGACAAAACGGTTATTGGTAGTATAATTTTTGTGCTACTAGCGGGGTTTTAGTGTCAAAAATAGACGTGTAGCTTAAAAATAGAGCGAACAGAAAAAAAATTGAAATAAATACTTGCGCTAATCTGAGAAGCCCCTATAATGCGCACCCACTGACCGACGATGAGCTGACAACAGCAACGACGGAAAGGGAAGAGAAAAGAAAAAAGTTTGAAAAAACTCTTGACTCTTCAGAGGAATAGCGTAATATACGCCTCCTCGCAACAACGCAGAAGGCCGGAAACGGCAGCGATAGTTGCACTGCTCTTTAACAAATTATCAGACAATCTGTGTGGGCACTCGCAGAGACGATATCTTCTAAAAAATTAGATGTATCAAGTCTTGAAGAGTGACTAACAAGTTAATTCATATAATGAATAAGCTAAGTTTTCGATTTCTTTGAGCATCAAACACTTTTAATTGAAGAGTTTGATCATGGCTCAGATTGAACGCTGGCGGCAGGCCTAACACATGCAAGTCGAGCGGTAACAGGAGAAAGCTTGCTTTCTTGCTGACGAGCGGCGGACGGGTGAGTAATGTATGGGGATCTGCCCGATAGAGGGGGATAACTACTGGAAACGGTGGCTAATACCGCATAATGTCTACGGACCAAAGCAGGGGCTCTTCGGACCTTGCACTATCGGATGAACCCATATGGGATTAGCTAGTAGGTGGGGTAAAGGCTCACCTAGGCGACGATCTCTAGCTGGTCTGAGAGGATGATCAGCCACACTGGGACTGAGACACGGCCCAGACTCCTACGGGAGGCAGCAGTGGGGAATATTGCACAATGGGCGCAAGCCTGATGCAGCCATGCCGCGTGTATGAAGAAGGCCTTAGGGTTGTAAAGTACTTTCAGCGGGGAGGAAGGTGATAAGGTTAATACCCTTGTCAATTGACGTTACCCGCAGAAGAAGCACCGGCTAACTCCGTGCCAGCAGCCGCGGTAATACGGAGGGTGCAAGCGTTAATCGGAATTACTGGGCGTAAAGCGCACGCAGGCGGTCAATTAAGTCAGATGTGAAAGCCCCGAGCTTAACTTGGGAATTGCATCTGAAACTGGTTGGCTAGAGTCTTGTAGAGGGGGGTAGAATTCCATGTGTAGCGGTGAAATGCGTAGAGATGTGGAGGAATACCGGTGGCGAAGGCGGCCCCCTGGACAAAGACTGACGCTCAGGTGCGAAAGCGTGGGGAGCAAACAGGATTAGATACCCTGGTAGTCCACGCTGTAAACGATGTCGATTTAGAGGTTGTGGTCTTGAACCGTGGCTTCTGGAGCTAACGCGTTAAATCGACCGCCTGGGGAGTACGGCCGCAAGGTTAAAACTCAAATGAATTGACGGGGGCCCGCACAAGCGGTGGAGCATGTGGTTTAATTCGATGCAACGCGAAGAACCTTACCTACTCTTGACATCCAGCGAATCCTTTAGAGATAGAGGAGTGCCTTCGGGAACGCTGAGACAGGTGCTGCATGGCTGTCGTCAGCTCGTGTTGTGAAATGTTGGGTTAAGTCCCGCAACGAGCGCAACCCTTATCCTTTGTTGCCAGCACGTAATGGTGGGAACTCAAAGGAGACTGCCGGTGATAAACCGGAGGAAGGTGGGGATGACGTCAAGTCATCATGGCCCTTACGAGTAGGGCTACACACGTGCTACAATGGCAGATACAAAGAGAAGCGACCTCGCGAGAGCAAGCGGAACTCATAAAGTCTGTCGTAGTCCGGATTGGAGTCTGCAACTCGACTCCATGAAGTCGGAATCGCTAGTAATCGTAGATCAGAATGCTACGGTGAATACGTTCCCGGGCCTTGTACACACCGCCCGTCACACCATGGGAGTGGGTTGCAAAAGAAGTAGGTAGCTTAACCTTCGGGAGGGCGCTTACCACTTTGTGATTCATGACTGGGGTGAAGTCGTAACAAGGTAACCGTAGGGGAACCTGCGGTTGGATCACCTCCTTACCTAAGAGATACGTGTTATGTG
>NZ_CAWQNB010000007.1:0-7054 GCF_963896135.1 Proteus sp. G2609
ACCATCGACGAGGACGGCGTTGTTAAGTGCTCCGTGATATTGAGGTTGTTATCATACTGGAACTTTTCGTCCTGATTACCCCATTGTGGACTGTATTGTGTCTCAGTGATTTGGTCATTGGCATTATAGTGATAACGTGTCTGTCGCCAGCGATCATCTTCAATGCCCACCACATTATAAGCGCGATCATATTGATAACTGCGGTGCACATCCGTACAAAATGGCGGTTGTTGGGGATGGGCTTGTATCGATTGTAAAAACTGTTCGGTGCCTCGCCCTGCTCGTTGATGCGCCAGTAAACCGGTAGCCGTATAGTGACTGGAATTGACAAATCCAGCGTGACTACGGCGTAAATACTCTTGTCCTACCGCGTTGTAGCTAAATTGAAGTGGTGCATGCTGATTGACTTGCAGTGAAGTTAATTCCCCCAGCGCCCCAAAAGCATAATGCAACTCCCGCTCACCAAAACGAGTCAATGCCAGCGTATTATCAGCTTCATTCCATTGATGAACAATCTCTTGTCCATTAATACGTTCACTGCATAAACGACCTTGGTCGTCATACTCAAATTCAACCACCGAGTCAGGATTAGTCGCTTTTATCAATTGTTGACGTGCGTTATAGCTATATTGAGCCGTCGATAAACAGCGGCTTTCTTGCTCATCTTCAAACCATTCGCTTTGTTCAACCACTAAACCACTTTCATTATAGCGCCAACGCAGTTCATGGTTATCCGGATAGCGAGTGGCAATGCGACGTCCTAGTCGGTCATAGCGATAACAAATCTCACGCCCCGTAAAATCAACTTCACGAATGATTTGTCCCGCTTTATCCCGTTCGTAAAGATAAACCTCCCCGTTCGCATTCACCACTTTTTTAAGTCGTGTCAGTGAATCATATTCAAAGCGAATTTCACTGCCGTCAGGGCGTATCATTGCCAGTAAGACATCAAAAGGCCCATAACGATAACGGGTGGTTTTTCCTTCACCATCCGTCACCGCGATAACTCGGCGCTCACTGTCATAGTCTATCTGTTGCTCGACCCCATCGGGTAATAAAATCTTGCTGAGACTGCCGTTGGTACTGGCATGCTCAGTGCTGTATTGATAGCGTGTGGTGTGATTTAACGCATCAGTGTAGTGCAGTAAACGCCCCAATTCATCACTATGATATTCTGTGCTGTGTTGATAAGGATTGGTGGTTTTAATCAGTTGATGTGCAGGGTTATAGTGGTATTGCCATTGCGCACCATTGGGCGTAATGGCTTTGAGCAATTCACCATGTTGGCTATATTCATAGACCTGCTGACGCCCTTGCGGATCTGTCACTATGGTTAAATTGCCATTTTCATCATAGCTTAGCTGCCATTCATCGCCAGAGGGAGATGTGAAGCTAGCAAGTTGACCATACTCATTATATTGGTACTCAATAGAACGTTCATCTGGCAAAATGGTTTGCGCAATATTACCGTCATGATGATAAAGATAATAAGTGGTTTGCCCAAGGGCGTTGGTTTCACTAATTTTTTGATTATTTTGCCATTCTGTGTGTGTTTCGCGCCCCAACGCATCAATTGCATGGGTGACTAATCCCGCATCATTATAATAGTAGTAAGATTGTTCACCTTCATTATTGAAATAGGTGGTCATTTTATGAACATCATCATAAATAAACCCTCCACACCAATAACCTGATGGCGAGCTATTTTTTATAGTACGACCTTGTTTGTCATATTCAAGGTAATAATCGGTTTGGTCTGTATCATGCCAGCGAGACATGAACCCTTCGGCAGTATATTCATGCCACAAATGATTTTGCTGGTAAGCGTCACACTCACTTAAATAACCTTGCTTATCATACCGACAAGTGACGAGTGGTTGATGAATAACTTCATTGGCTAACGTTATTTGACTTAATTGAGAATCGGTATAGTGTAAAAATAGTGTCTCAATACCATTACGAGATAAGCTTATCAATTGATGTTGTTTGTTATAAATAAAATCAACACATTGCTTGTTACGATCTGTAATAGCAGACAAACGTCTATAGCACCCATCAATATAATTAAAATGGTAAGTTAATTGTGTTCGATTATCGAATAGACATATGTCTGCTGTGATATCGCCTGAGAGTAGAACATGTGGGTAATACACATTACGAATACTGAGAGAGTTCTTTGTATAAGGATAGGTAATCTCCGCACCTTCCTCATTGTGATAAATAATATTATCAGATTGGACTTCTAAGTATATTGACCAGTTATCTACCCATTTAGGACCAAATAACCCTGAAGCAGTACTTGTTGAATGATAGGCTCGTTGTAACGAAATAGGTAATAGTCCAGGTAAAAAAAGAACTTGCCATACTTGAATGAAATCACCTGTTGCCACATTAACCGGATCTGATTCACATATTGCTTTATTGTTAGAGGATTTATTGGGTTTAATATTCGTGCTATTTTCACCTTGGGGCTTGGTTAATAGTGGTGTTTCTTTGGGCGGTGGTGTCTCCTTTTTAATCAATCTGGGTAATGCTTTAATACCATGAGTTAATAAACTGGCAACAGCTTTAGCGCCAAGAGCATACTCGCCTATTTCCTCTAATATAGCCCCTGACTCTTGAGCTTGATTATCGTATTTTAAACGCTCAAACTGGGGGAGATTCTCTTCCTTTCGCATCTCTTGTGCCAGTGCAGTCATATTCTCAGCGTATCGTTTTTTACCTTCATCAGACATCAACCATGTTGCAGGTCCATAAGCTTGTGCCTCTAGTTGATAAGATGTACTTACCGCATTTGATCTAGCATAAGCCTCACTCAGACTAATCAAGCTATTAACAAAGTTTTTTCCGCCACCTATCACAGTATCAGGTAAATTTTCACCTCCTATTAATTCTGCCTCATGATAAGATTCATTTCCCATTCTCATCATTTCTTGATAAGACATTTCTTCCGTAAGTTTGTTTTTTTCCGGAATATCCTTAGGAATATTTATCGCATCATTGGCTTTTGGTGATATTTTTTCTTCAGAATAGAGGCGCCCCGGCACATTATTATTATTCATCATGACATCTGAGCCATGGTAAGCTGCAGATTGTCCACAGAAACGCACTGTTGGCGAGCCACTTGTAATAATACAATTTCCAGCACCTAAGCTTGTTCCCGAAATAAGACCACTACCTGCATTTCCTTGTGTTCCTTTAATAACGCTACCTACTGTTAACGTAGGGACGCCATTCACACGCACCGTTGAAACATAGCTTGCCTCAGCGCTGAGTTGTTGAAAACTATCAAACGGTACAATCGCATTACCCACTTGGCAAACATCGGGTCCTGTAGCAATCACACAGTAATCAGCATTCTTATTTCCTACGACTTTTTTGCTCATGATGAATGTCCTTATTACAATTTATAGGCATAAAGCTGAAGCGTGTTTTCTTTTGCTGAAAGTCGCTGTCGATAACGCCAGGTGAGATATAATTTTTGTTCATCAAGAGAAACACATACTGTATCTAATTTTAATAACCCATTAGTTAATTTCTCTGGAACTAGTTGGGGGATCACGACAAAACCGATGCTGGGTAAGATAAGTTCGGTAAGATTGATTTGGGCAAAAAACCCTTTAAGCGATAATGTTTCATTGCCAACAAAAAAATCGTTTTGCTGTTGATCTACTGGAGTACTCATAAAAAAAGCAAAATTAAAATCTGCCGGATAATAAGGTTTTATATTATTAAGCCATTCATCATTATAGGTACCTGCAAATTGTACTCGCTGTTGCCACCATCGATTATATTGCCCATATCCCGCTACTTCCCAAGGTTTATCTACAGATAGAATATGCTCTTTTAAAGGATAATAAATTTGGGGAGCAGGATACTGACGGGTTTTATCCATATCATGGCTATCGTACCAACCAACCCCTATTGGATTTTTATCATTAACTTCCTGATGGCTATTTTTCCCGCCAAAAGCCTTTTCATAAATAAGCGGTAAAGCAGAAATAGGCTGAGCTTCACCCAATGACCAATCACGATGATATTCCCAATAACGAGGTCCACTCAGTATTAATTTTTTATGGATCTGACCAATAGATAACTCTGTTTCCCAGTGAGTAACAGGTGTGTTACTTAAGGTCCGAGCGGTACCAACAATATAGATTTCAGCATGAGGTTTATAAGACACCAGATTAGTTTCATGTACTAAACTGCTATTTTCAGGTGTTGTTCGATAAACATCTGCCATAATTAGCGGAGTTTGCTCATCAGCAATATCGCATTTACCCGTTAAAGGATCAAAATCACAGGTGACTTTAACGACTATTGTTTGCCAGCGCTCATCTTTATATCCTAATTTTTCAAAAGAAAAATGGGGAAAAGGTGTCTGATTAATGACATGTGCTAACATTTTTTCCCCTAATTAATGTCCACGTCTTTCCCTGTAATTTGTACAGGACCTGTAGCTTCAAACTTAAATTCCTGACCATTAATCGTGACATGCCCACCATTATCCATTCGTAGCACACTTGCTCCACAACGTAATTCAATGACTTCACCGACATTGATAGATAATGTTTTGCCTACAGTAATTTTTTTATGTTGGCCTACCGTTTCGCTGTTATCTTTATCTATCGTTTCTGTGCGAGCGCCTTTCACCTGCATCTGTTGATTGTTTTCGATCACTTCAACATGATCGTGTAAAACATGGGTAGTGCGATCATGAAGAACACGGGTATTCATATCCTTCTGCGCATGAAGAAACACCTCTTGCTTACCGCCGGCATCTTCAAAACGCAGTTCATTAAAACCTTCCCCTTTGTGGGTTTGGCTACGGAAAGTGGTTTGTGTCTTATTCTCTGGGAACTTAATCGGTGGTGCGTTACGACCATCATAGGTACAACCGGTAATCATCGGTCTGTCGATATCCCCATTAAGGTAGCTGACCAGCACTTGCGTGCCAATGCGCGGTACCGCAGAAAAACCATAACCATTTCCACTCCAACCCATGGCAACCCGCACCCAGCATGAAGCACTGTGATCGGCACTTCCCCGACGATCCCAATGAAAATGCACTTTCACGGCGCCATATTCATTGACGTAGATTTCTTCCCCCGGCGGTCCCACCACCGTCGCCACTTCATCGCCGTCCGCCGTCGGTTTATAACGATAAGGGGGACGCCACTCTTGCGTGCCCGGAATAAAGGAGACGCTATTCGACAGTTGTGTGCCTTCGCCCCCGCTATTGTCCGCCAGTGGCTGTACACCATGATGGCTGACGCTGATCACTTGCCAGCGATCATTCATCGGCTGATGGGGATGCTGAGATAAGGTGAAGATTTTGCCGGGCATCAGCGCAAAACAGTTTGTTGTCGCTTGCCCCACTTTGCTGCCGTTACGTAATTGCTCAAAGCGCACCTGTGTTAGGGGGCGACCTTCATCGTCTAATTGAAAACGACCATAACTTTCAAACACACTGTGCTGTCCTCCCTGCTCAATTTTGTTTTCATGAGACAACGGATAAGAAGGACGAACAAAGTTGTTGTCTTTATGGATAGTTTCATCCACACACAAATATTCGCCATATTGCCAAGTCATGGCAGTGCTATCGCTGATATCGGTGTCGGCCTGCGGGTTATAGGTGAGGTGAATACCCGCCGTCATCCCCATATGTTCATCGCTGTAAAACAGTTGTTCTTCTTCAAACCAGAAGTTAATGCCCTCTTCAAACGCCAGTCGACACCAAAAATCAAATGCCGATTCGCGTTTTTGGGTGGTGTAGAGACGTTCAGGGTGTAGATCTTCACGGTAGAATTGGCAATCCGCTTTAACATGGGCCTCATCCAATAAGGTTTTTAAGATGGTCGGCACCGATTGATGTTGAAAAATACGGCTGTCTTGATTGAGGGTCATCACCCACATTTCAGGGCGAATATCGAAGTGATACCACGTTTTCACTCCGTCGGTATTGCCTTGTACTGCCCCGGCTAAGATACCGTTGACTTTGCGGATCAACACCCCATCGCGTTTGACCGTTAATGATGAGGCTAAGCCAAGATGGCGCTGAAAATCGATAAAGGGTAAGGCACTGACCGCACTGATGGACAGCGAAAATAGCGAGGATAATCCTTCGGTAAGATTAAATTCGGTGACTTGAAAGGTGTCGTCAGGCAATCCACCAATGGTGCAAGTGAACACCAAACCACTTTCGAGGCTGTCCATGCCTAATGCATCAAGTAACGCCCCATGGGCCGCTTGGAGTGCTTGGTTTTCAGCGAATGTTTGTCCACCGGTAAAACCGCCACCGTGGATCAGGGGATGAGCCGTCACGCGATTGGCCGATGCGCTGGCTGATTGCGTGAGCGAGGCCGCTGCTGAGGCCATCCCGGCCACCTTTTGCGTGGGTGTCGATAGCGTTTCGTTCACTTTGGATTGCACCCTATTTTTCACTTGATTGATGGCTTCATCTTTTAAAACGGATGCCGGGTCAATGGGCGTTGATTTCGGATCTTTGCTAAGCATAATCTGCCTCCATGCAAAAATGGATAAAGAAAAGGGAACAATACAAAATAAGGACGAGCCCCCAAGGACTCGTCATAACGGTATTACGCTTCGAGAGGCGCACGCCAGTCATCCGCACCAGACGTTCCAGCAACAGTGTGCTCCCAGTCAATTTTGCGGTAAGAGAGGGAAACTTCGATAAGTTGCGTGAAGTCGGCTTTAGCCGGATCTTGACAATGAGGCATTTGGCAATCGATGTTCACGATCGTCGCGTCAGTCAGTGTGGTGGTAAAGAAGTGCTCTTGTTTACCTTCAACAGACGTGCGATACCATTTTAACTCAACTTTTGGCAACATTTCGCCGGAAGCCAATGCGTTATACAGCAGAGGAACGGCTTTGTTTAATGCCACGGTAAAACGAAACGGTTTATGCGCACGTTGGCCAGAAGGTTGGCCTGATTGCGGATCAGTCGGAACCGTCACCACGTGAGAAAATTCTTGTACCAACATTTGGTCTTCATGACCTTGTACATAAATGTTGCCGACAGAATCTGCAGTAA